>WJJR01000340.1 GCA_014729565.1 Candidatus Zixiibacteriota bacterium
GTCCAGTGCAGCTTTGATATTACCGTGACCCAGGAAGGTCCGGTCTGCGATGCCGTTGCGCCGCAGTCGGTTCACTGGCTGGATCACCTCACCGTCCAGCTTCCGGCGACCGATGACGGTTGCCCGGATCCGTTGACCTGGACCTTGGACAGCGACGGCGGTCTCGGCGGCACCCTTTCGGTTGCCGGCGGCTCGCTCGAGTATGATCCGGTCTGCGCCGACGTGGGCGGAACCTACCTCGTTGAGTACACCGTCTCTGACGGTGCCAAGGATTGCCAAGGGTCGGTCGAAGTCACCGTGACCAACGATGCCCCGACGATTGTCTGCCCAGACCCTGCGGATGACGGTTTCCTCTGTGATGGCAACGTCATCAACGACAATGATGGTCTATTCAATCTCGGTGAGTTGATTGAAGGACAAGCGGATGGCGATGATTTGAACGGCGATCCGCTAACATATTCTTTGATCAGCGCAGCAGGCCCCGGTGCCTTGGGCAATGCTCCGACGGTGAACCCGAATACGGGTGAATTCAGTTGGCAGTCAGAAGCCACAGATGCAGAGGGAGATTATACCTTCTGTATTGAAGTTACTGACGGTTGCCAAACTGACACTTGCTGCTTTACCATCACGATGGATCTGAACTTCTACGTTAAGATCTTGGATTCAACCGGAACAGTTGACACGATTCCCACCTTCCCTGGTGAAGTGACCTGTGCGTATGTCAACATATTCCCGGATCTTCCTCTTGGCGGTCTCGACCTCTTGCTCTGCTACGATCGGACAGCACTGACGTTCCTGGGCGGAGTCGAGCCACTTGGTGATTTTGATGCGTGGGAGTACGTTACCTATCGTCATGGAGTAAACAGCAACTGCGTCGATCCCTGTCCGAGCGGCTTGATTCGTATTGTCGCAATCGCGGACATGGATAACGGTCCGGACAATCACCCTGAAGAGGATGAATTTGGTCTTGAGGGCAATGTCATGAAGATCTGTTTCCAAGTCACTTCAGATTGGAACTTCTTGGGACAGTGCCTCCCGATCGACTTCTGCTCCTACGACTGCGGTGACAACACACTGTCTTCTAAAGACGGTACGACTCTCTACGTCGAACACGGGTCTCTGGTTGACTGTCCCGATCCAAAACCGGGTAAGGACGCTCTCGAAGAGATCGATTTCTGCGGTGGTGCCATTTGCATCAGAGAGCCGCAGGATGCCCGTGGCGACCTGAACTTGAACTCGATTGCCAATGAAGTGGCCGATGCTGTTCTCTACAGCCGCTATTTCATTGAAGGCATCGACGTATTCAGCTCCGTAGAGCAGACACGTCTCGTTCAGATTCAGGCCTCGGATGTCAACAACGATGGCGTGACCTTAACGGTCGCGGACCTGATCTACCTCATTCGCATCATCACCGGCGATGCGCAGCCGTTCCCGGATGACGCTGGTCAGCCGAAGATCGCTCCGTACGCCAACAGTGCTGATGTGGTAACCGACACGCGTAACGGCCGTCTTTCGATCACGACCGACGCGGCGGTTGAGCTCGGCGGCGCCGTCCTCACCTTCCGTTATTCGGATGTCGCGTTCGACAAAGCGCAGACAACCGAAGCCTCAGAAGGAATGGCGGTTACGTCGAAGGCTTCGCGCGGTGAATTCCACGTGCTGATGGCTCCTGAGTACCAGAATCTGTCGGCCATCCAGACCGGCCGGAACGAAATCCTCTCGGTCCCGTACGAAGGCAACGGCACGATCGAGTTGGTTGACGTCCAGTTGGCGGATGCCGAAGGCAGACTGCTCAGCACCAACCATCAGAGCATGGCCAAGCTCGTCCCGCAGTCGTATGCCTTGCTCCAGAACTATCCGAACCCGTTCAACGCCGGAACGGTGATCCGTTTCGACCTGAAGGACGCTTCGGACTGGAACCTGACCATTTACAACATCACCGGTCAGGTTGTCCGCACCTTCTCAGGGCACAATGAAGCCTCGCGCGTCAATGTGCAGTGGGATGGCCGCGACATCAACGGCAACGAAACTGCCTCGGGTGTCTACCTGTACAAGATCAATGCGGGTGACTACACGTCGTCCAAGAAGATGACCTTGATCAAGTAACACTCGAAAACGCAGTCACTTAGCACATCCCCGCCCCGTTCGCTTCGGCGAACGGGGCGGTTTTTTTTGGGGATGGAGAGGGAGCCTCCGGGCGAGCGCTGGGCTCACGGCCGCGAGATTGGGAGACAAGAATCCAGAGGGATGAGGAGACGGACTCATCAGGAGATTCGCCCTCCCCTTGCATGACACACGCCGAGCTGGGGCTCGGCGGTCCCAGCTATCCTTTGATGTTTCCGATTGGGATGAAGCGTACCACGCGCCTGGAGATTCCGATATCGTCGACGGCGCGCACGACCTCGGCGATATCCTTGTAGGCGAAGCCGGCCTCCTCGGCCAGGCCACGCAGTGACGCCGTCCGTATCGCTATGCCCCGCTTCAACATATCGTCTCGGAGTGTCTCGCCGCGGACCGACTTCCTGGCCTTGGTCCGCGACATCACGCGACCAGATCCGTGCAGTGTCGAGCCGAATGTCCCCGTCATCGCCTTCTCGGTACCGACCAGCAGATACGACCCGGTCTCCATCGAGCCGCCAACGATAACCGGTTGCCCGACAGCACGATAGTCATCCGGGATATGCTCGCTGCCGGGACCGAACGAGCGTGTGGCGCCTTTGCGGTGGACGAGCAGATCCTGTTGTTGACCGTCAATCTCGTATCGCTCGAGTTTGGCGATATTGTGGCAGACATCGTAGATAACATCAAGTCCCAGTTCATTTTCGCTCTTCCCGAAGACCCTGGTGAAGCCCTCGCGGATGCGGTGGGTGATCACCTGACGGTTGGCGAAGGCCGAATTGGCAGCGCAGTTCATCGCACCGAAGTAGTCCCGGCCTTCGTCGCTGCGGTACGGCGCGCAGCCCAACTCCTTATCCGTCGTCTCTATCCCAAAGCGCTTCATCGCCTTAGTAAACACCTTCAGGTAGTCGCTGGCGACCTGATGCCCAAAGCCCCGCGAGCCACAGTGGACCATCACCACGATCTGATAGGGCCGGTCGATGCCCAACGCCTCGGCCGTCTTTGGGTCATAGACATTATCCGGTTGCACCACTTGAACTTCCAGGTAGTGGTTACCTGATCCAAGGGTGCCCAATTGCGAACGTCCGCGTTCCACAGCGCGATCCGAGCACTTCTCCGGATCGGCTCCGGCCAGACAGCCCCCCTCTTCGGTATGTTTCAAATCGTCCGGACGCCCGTAGCCGTTGTCGACACACCATCTCGCCCCCAACGTCGTCATCCGACGAAACTCGGCGTCTGACAGCTTCAGAATGCCCTTACCGCCCACTCCACAAGGAATCAGTGAGTACAAC
>WJJR01000341.1 GCA_014729565.1 Candidatus Zixiibacteriota bacterium
GAACGCGCAACCGTCAATGAACTCGCCGATCTCAAGACCGATGGCATGACACCGATTGAAGCACTGAACAAACTGGATGAGTTGACCAGACGATTACGACCGGAGGGATGACGTGTGAAGAACTGTGGCCCTGATGACGGCTTTATGTCATCAGGGTTTACGTACAAACGTTGAAATGAACGCCAGGTGTTACCGACGCAGGGACGCACATCCGTGCGCTCCTACAACCTGAAACGAGCTTCCTGTTACCACCAACCCGGACCCGACATGACCCCCTCGACGAACACATCATCACAGTCCATCACCGTTCTGCCCGATCGTCTCATCGACCAGATCGCCGCCGGTGAAGTGATCGAGCGGCCGGCATCGGTGGTTAAGGAACTGGTGGAAAATGCGCTTGATGCCGGTGCAACCCAGATCGACATCGAGATTGAAGCGGCCGGGTCGGAGTTGATACGGGTCGTCGATAACGGTCATGGAATGGTCGCTGAGGATATCGCGAATTCGGTGCAACGTCATGCCACGTCGAAGATCAAACGACTCGAAGACTTGTCGTCGCTGATCTCATTCGGATTTCGCGGCGAGGCGCTCGCGTCGGTTGCGTCGGTGTCACACCTGGAGATTGTGTCTCGCCACCGTGAGCGTGATGAAGCGCGCCTGATGTTCTGGGAGGGAGGAGCGCTATCAGAAGATACCGATACCGGCGCGGCGATTGGTACGGCGGTCACGGTCCGCCACTTGTTTTTTAACACGCCGGCCCGACGCGAGTTTTTGCGGGCGCCGACGACCGAAACCCGGCGCATCATCGAAGCCGTCACCGATTTCGCCACCATTCATCACGACATCGGATTCTCGCTGATCACCGATGGTCGCCAGACGATCCAGGCCGCTCCCGCTCCGGATCTCCGGGGGCGAATCACCGATCTGTTCGGCACGTCGGTGGCCAATGCGATGATCCCGTTTTCCGGAAACGATACCGACATTGAAGTCACGGGTCTCGCCGGAAAACCGGAGATCGCACGCGGCACACGTGATCGCATTCTCACGTATGTCAACAAGCGTCGGATCTCGTCGGCGTCACTGGCGCATGCCTGCACGGCAGCCTACGGCGAGACCATTCCACGGGGACGATATCCGTTCGTGATCGTCAGTGTGGCGATCAATCCGCATCGCGTCGATGTCAATGTCCACCCGACCAAACGTGAAGTGCGTTTCTCCAACGACCGCATGGTGCACGACATCACCTACTATTCGATCAACCGTGCAGTCTTTGCCGGCAAACAGACCGCACCGGTCCTGAACATGAAACCCCAGTACATCTCAGTGCCACCAACCAATGAAACGCTGCCCCTCAGTGCAGGCCCATTAAGCTCCCCCGAGGCAGCTCCAAAACCGCAGCCAACAACCGTACCGCCCAGCCCACAGTCCACTGAGTCCACTACGTCCACTCAGTCCACTGACTCAGCTCCGCCCGCTCCGCCGGCCGAGCGCACCCCACCCCACCCCGCCGGCGGTGTCACGAATCTCTGGCAATTCAACGATGTCTATATCGTGGCAGCGGTCGGGGAGGAGTTGTGGGTTATTGATCAGCACACCGCCCATGAGCGAGTGTTGTATGAGGAAGTCCTGCAGCGTATCCACTCGCGCCGTCCCGATACCCAAAGACTGTTGTTTCCCGAGACGTTTGAAATCGAAGCGGCGGAATGGGAAACGTTCGAATCGTCGGAGGAACTTCTGGCAGCCCTCGGCTTCGAGGTCCGTCCGTTTGGATCACGCACTGTTCTGCTCGAGGGTGTCCCCAACAACATGCGCATCAAAAACCCGGTGCATCTCTTCCGCCGTGTCCTCGAAGACATCGACCAGGCCCGGCGCGGGGGAGAGGACATCACCAAAGCGGCCGCCGCCTCGATGGCCTGCCGGTCGGCGGTGATGGCGGGCGACCGCCTCAAGCACGAGGAAATGCAAACCCTCTTTGCGCGCCTGATGCATACAGAGAATCCGTTTTCCTGTCCCCACGGCCGTCCCACGATGGTGAAGATCCCGTTTCTGGAGTTTGACAAGAAGTTCTGCCGGGCGTAACCAACGTGGCGCGGGTGTCCCGTTCCATTCCCTAGCCAACGAATCATCGTCTGCCGACGTTTAGGGTAGAATTCTGTCGGAACACAGGCGGTTGTGCGATGCGTTTTCTAATCTTCTTTTCGATCTTCACGGCCATTTTGGGCTTGGCCCATTACTATGTGGGCCGGCGCATGATCGTGGGGACCGGTTCCACGCCGAAGACCAAACGCATCATTTGGGCACTCGCCGTCCTCTCGTTCCTGCTCTGTGTCCTCGCTTTAGTGACACGGCTGTTTTTGATCGGCCATCCGATTGCCGGCGTGTTCGCATGGGTTGGCAATACCGCTTTAGGGCTCTTCTCGATTGTTGGCATTCTGACCGTTGGCCGCGATCTCATTCTGCTGGTCATGAAGCTCCTCCGACGTGTGGTTGGGTTGGCTCAGAGGCTGAGTAAAGCACCCACGGGATCATCCTTCGAACGCAAACCCGACCCCGAACGGCGCAGCGTTCTCATTGCCGGCAGCAATCTGAC
>WJJR01000342.1 GCA_014729565.1 Candidatus Zixiibacteriota bacterium
CGGTCAATGCCACCGTCCATCGCAGCACCAGATCGACATAGTTGGCGTATGAACCCAGGACCTTATAGGTGTTGCGCGGCAGCCCTCCCCGCGGCACGACGTTGAACACATTCATCTCGCCCAACCGTGGATCGACCTCCTTAAGTAGCGCGGCGACTGCTTCAAGTGTATCCGGCGAACGCTGCAGCAACATGGCCTCGCAGAACAGTGACCCATCGTCGTCGATCCCCAGCGCAATCGACAGTTCCTCGGGATTGGTGTTCAGCACAGTAAACGCCACCGGCGTGGCTTGGATTGTCACACCCTCCCACGCCATCGTCGCGGTGAGTTCATACCGGCCGGGTTGTGCGAGATCGGTGAGCCGATCCAATGCCAACTCGCCGAACCACCCTTCTTCCGGCTCCAACGTGACCAGCGGAATCGCATCGGATGGTGTGCTCGCCTGTTCACCGGCCATGCGCTGGGGTGTAAACTCCTCGATCTGTCCATTGGGATGAGTCAGTCGATACATCGGCTGCGGACTGCGGGCATTGCCCGGATTCGGGAACGTCACCACGTGTTGCGATCGGTTTTCGACACGAATGTCGAACACCGTTGTGGAACCGGCGAAGATACGATCTTCGCGCGGTTCGATAATGAACGCCAGACTGTTGCTATCATTCATGGCATCATTCCCTTCGGACCGGCAGTGGGTAACAATTGCCGAACTCGCAATCACCAGCAGGAGCAATCCGCTCCGGCCGAGGAAGCGGGACACGCATTTGGGCATCACGGCTTCTTCGTAATCGATCCGTTCTTGTCAAACTTCGTGGCGTCCCAACCGCGGAGGCGGATCACACACAATCCGCAGAAACCGGGGCGGGGACGGTTATACGACATCAGACAGTTCATGTCATTGCCGTCGTGCCGATCGGGCTGGATGCCCTCGGCCGCAGCTTTTTTCTTCGATACCTTGGGCCGTGGTGCATGGGGCATGAACATGCAGTGGCCGATTTCATGCCCGGTCGTGTCCTGCGCCGGATTGTAGAGTGCGAAGCCGGTGTTGGTACGGCCCTTAAAGCAGGCATTGCCATTGAGACGTCCGGGACGAACAGCCTGTTCGATCGACGTCGTCCATTCGAATTGCAGGATCGTGATGCCTTCCTTCTTGGTCAGCTCCTTGCACATCTCGGTGGCAATATCGGCGGCGTAGGAGGTTGTTGCATTGGCGTATTTCACTTCCGTTTCCAACCCGGCATTGGTGAGGGCCGTAGCAAGTCCCTTCTTTGTCAGCAGTTTCTTCTTCTTTATTTCGCGCTTGAAGTCATCATAAGGTCGTACGGTCATCACCCAGGTGGTGGGATCGCCGCCGGTCAGCTTGGACCAATCAATGCCTTTGTCAAACAACTTCCCCAACAGGCCCTTTACCCCACCGCCTGAGGAGCCGGATGGCGGTTGTGTGTCGTATTGGCTGATCCCGTCGGGCAGCGCATGTTTGCGGATCAGCTTGTGCACCGAAGAGTTCGGCACCGCATCGCGCGCATCATCGAATCGAGAGTCATAGTCCGACTTCGACATCGTATTGCCGGCGCCCATGTTGTTGGCAACACGGATATAGGCATCCTTGTAGTAGTCGTCGATTCCCGGCACCGGCGCCGTAATGGCGGCGCATTTGCGGTGGTGTTCGGTCAAGTGAATCTGCCGCCACACTTCGAACGTTCCGATGCCAATATCCATCCAGGTATTCTTGGGCGGCTCATCGTCGGTGTTGACGTTCTCAGCCGGACCCAGGTACGCATGGAGGACGTAGTTGTCCCCCGCCGTTCGCGCCGGACAAAACACCGCACCGGTGCGCGCTTCGTTATCGCCACTCTTCTCAAACGCCGTGAAGGTTCCCCACGGCCGGTTCGGATGCGTACCCGTTGTGAATTTGAAGTTGGTCACACCAGCGTCCGCGGCGGCAAATACACGGTCCTTCCCGGTACGCTTGCCACCGCGATCGACGTGGCAATTGTCACCGTCCGACGGTTGTGGCGAACTCGTGTCATACTTGGAGGCAGTGGAGATAAATGCCGGCGCCTTGGTCGACAGGAAACTCGTCTCCGTCCCCGGCTTATCCGAATAATCCCACAGTAAGCGCGCATTCCCCATCGCCTTGCCCGATTTGACTTTGTTCCCTGTCGAATCGAATACCTTTGCGGTGGCCAGCATCGGAATGCGCGGACCTTTGTCCCACAGCGTCTTGTATTCGGTAAACGCCGTGTTGTCGTTCATCTCACTGCCTTTCTCCGCATACAAGTTGCTGTCCAATTGGAGTTCGACCGTTCCCGTCGCGGGGATCGCACCAACTTGATCATAGACCTTTTTGTCTTGTTCATTGCTGAGATGATCTTTGGGCGCCAGTTCGATCACAAGCTCGGCGACCTCGACTTTAATCTCGGCCGTTTGCTTGGGGGGCACCGGAACACCCCCGCCGGTGACGGTGATTTCCATTTCGTACGGTGAATGTTCGATCGTTATGTAGGAATCGGGAAACTTGCCGTGCGATCCGATTTTGCCATCCCAATCGATTTCGTGGGTGCCGTGCGTGCGTTCGGGACCGGTCAGCGGACGCGTCCAAACCACACCGCCAGCAGATTTGGATTTGAGGGTGATCGTGGCCGTGGCCATCACTGCGCTCGGATCATTGATCTCGTACTTGATTTTGATCGTTTCTTTCTCGGGCGCAATGTGTGTCGGCAGGGTCAGACTGTTGACGCCAAACGTGCTGCCCACAACGGCGCCGCCCTCACACTCGCACTCGCGGGCAATGCTGTCGTAGAAGCTGCATTTGAACTCGTCTTTGTAGTGCGGCCCTCCTCCGGACATCTGCTTTTCGCATGGGGCCAGATCGCCGTGGAGGCAGGGGATGTTTGGCAGTCGCTCTTCATTGAAGAGGAAGAACGTGACACGACGGTTCTCTTCGTTCTTCTCCTCGGTGTCGACTTGAGGATTGAACTCGCCGCAGCCCATGTGCTTCGGATCCATGATGCGGCTGTCGTCGATTTCGATATCGTGCTTGCCGCCCATGTACGCAGTGAACAGCTCCCGGCGTGTGTTGGGGCCGGCGACACCGTCAACAGCGAGACCATGATCACCCTGGAAATTCCTGACGGCCTGCGTCGTCTTCGGCCCGTAGATGCCATCGACCGGACCGGGATCGTAGGGTCCCCCCAGGTCCTTGAGGATGGATTGAATGGCCCTCGTGCCCCAATTCTCCTGGTTGTATAGCTCTTCCCAAATGTCGGGTTGATTGGTAATGAATGCGTAACAGCTCTTCGCGCGGCGCTCGCTGAGGTCCTTGTTGTACTGGTCGCTACCGACCTTGTCGGTATGCCCGTAAATGATGACCTTGGCTTCGGGATGATGCTCCAA
>WJJR01000343.1 GCA_014729565.1 Candidatus Zixiibacteriota bacterium
AATTCGAGGACAAATTCATCGTTGGGGTTGAAATTGGGCACGTCGTAGGTGATCACCCGGGTGCCATCTTCTCCCCGGCGGGTCCGCGGATCATCGACGGTATCCGCCGGATTATCGTTGACGAGCAGATCAAACCCGAGTGTGCCCTGCGTGTAAGCGCCGACTTCAATGCGCGCCGTGGTGCCGGGGACCTGGTCCTCGACAGCGGTCATGAAGATGCGTCCTGATTGAGTATCCCGCCAATACCAGGTGTAGTAGCTGGCCACGTACCCGAGGCTGTTGACACGCAGCTGATTCTCCTGTTCATGACGCGCCCGGTCAACCGCCGATGTGATTGCGGTTGCGGCCGGCAACGGTGATTGGGCGTTGAATGCAACCACACGCCTGGGTTCGCCGTCGAAATTCCCCGACAGGGCGAGCCAAGAGGCGTTGTCGCGCTCGTAGCGATGCACGATATCGAACCGCTGGCCCTGATCGTTAACGTCCCAGCGATTGAGGGCATCGGCGTAGTACTCGACGTAATCGCTTTCGTCGAATGACCCATCGCCACCATCAACAACGCGGAGTGCCCGTTCGGTCAGTTGCGGCGGCGGATCGGACATGGCCGTTGAGAGTTGCGTACCAGGACCGCCGAACAGCCGCATTTGATCGGGGACAATCGTCCCCAGCGTTACACCGGCGCCCGCGAGCTGCGAACCCGTTACGCGGACGATGCCTTCGTCACGGTTGTGAATCGCGATCCATTCATCCGAACCGGCGAATGGATCGGGCGTTTGTGCCGGCTTGGCCAACGGACTCTGAGGCCTTTCGGCATTGCGCCAGCGCAGGCCCCGATCGGCATTGAGAATCAGGTTCTGTAAGATCGGTGTAAATGCGTCGGCGGCCGCGGCGACTGGACGCTCACCCGTTGCAGGCTGCGAGAAAGACACACGCACGCGCATCTCACCGGACAGTGTGTAACTGCCTTCACTGTCGATGATTGTCAACGGATGCAGAATCAGGCGTGCGAGACGGACACCGCGCAGCCAGAAGATGTCATCGACGATGATGTCATCCGACGGGAACGGCATGGGATAGTCTGATTCGTAAAAGGCAAGCGATTCATGGCGTCCGCTTGTGATCGCGCCAACCGAGACGATGTCGGCGCTGATCGCGCGGGCATTCGGAGGCAGTGCGATATAGATGATGCGTCCGGGGACCGACGGCGCGACCGGATCATCGCGCAGGGCGGTCGAGGCAATGTACGGATAGACGCCGCGGGCATCCTCCCGCCACATCAGGGCATTGGGAGTGTACCGAAACGTGAGTCCGGCGGCGGTCTGCGTCTCTATCGCGACATCGTCGTATTCAGCCGCACGCACCAATGGCGCGCTAGCCAAGACGAGAAAGAGATAGAACGGAATGGATGATCGGGTCCTACGCACCACAGTAACGCCCCGCAGGGCTTTACCCCCTATTGAGTTGCTGCCTCTCCCGCCACCATGGCGGGATACTCATCAGTCGAAATGGTGCGCTAAGACCTCCAATTGCGGAACTACGAAGTCGTTATGGCCCAAGGCCGGAAGCAAGAAAACGTCAGTGTTCCAACTTGTCAATGCCATAATCCATCAGGCGGCGGGGTGGACACTTGTTCAACCCCGGACTGCCGTCGGTGTTCCTGCGTTTATGCAAAGCCCGGGCCGGATGGCCACGGAGAACCCGATAAATCGTAATTCCTTAGACGGCATTCAATTACAGGTCTCAACAGGCGGTCACGTTGGTGAGACACCGGAGTGATCAAGTATTGAGTTATGCATTTGCATGCAGACATTGGCCAAGCCCTTCCAGAGACTGTGGCTGGAAGCGAAGACACGATCTTGCGATCCATACATGGGGGGGCTCCACGTTCACTGATGCTTGTCCCATTCTGCTTCGTGTGGTAGGTTCGGCTCATTGTGACCACTACTGACATTTCTCAGGCCACATCGGCTGGCAACGGACGGATCGGACGGTGGATTCTGCGGATCGTTTTGGCGCTCTTCAGCCTTTATGTGCTGGGCGAGATCGCGACCAACATCGAGATGCGGCAGTGGGACTTCCGCAGCTACTACTATGCCGCCGAGATCGATGCTGACGGCGGCAATCCCTACAATCTGCACGATCTCAACCGGCGCGCCAAGGAGGAGACGGTGCTGCCGTTCATGTATCCTCCGATCACCCTTCCTTTCTTCCGCCTCTTTGCGGCGATGAGCTTTAACGCGGCCTACTATGTCTGGTTTGTCTTCAAACTGTTGCTGGCCGCTGCGTTGATATGGATCTGGCGGCGGTATTTCTTCCCGGCGGTTGACCGCGATCTCTTTGCCTGGTTCATGCTGCTGGGGTTCGGGGCGGCCGTTTACATCGACTTGGTAACGGGCAACATCACGATGCTCGAGCAGGTCCTGATCTGGGCGGGGCTGGTGGCACTACTGCGAGAGCGACTGGCAGTCTTCGCCATCGCGATCATTTTGGCATCGCTGTTCAAGTTCACGCCGATGTTGTTTCTGTTGCTGCTGCCGTTGCTTCATGGACGTCGCGGATGGATGTGGGCGGTCGGATCGGCGGGCGCATTTGTCGCTGTGCTGGGAGTTAGTTACCTGTTCGACACTGAGAGCTGGCGCGCGTTTTTGATATCGGTGCCGATGGCCGATGAGCCGGGACGCATGGGGAACCCGTCGATCCTGTCCCTGGCGCGAGACATTGTCGCCATCACCACGATGAAGACCGGGCTGGTCCTTGGAAATGCGGTCGCATATGTGCTGTATGCGATTGTCGGTGTGTTTGTCGTCGGATTGTCGGTTCAGCATGTGCGGGGATCACGGGCGACACAGAGACCGGATTGGCCGACCATCGCGATCTACCTGGCCTGCCTTGTGTTCGCATTGATTATGCCCCGCTTCAAGACGTATTCATTCATTCTTGTTGTTCCGCCCGCGCTGTATATTCTGACACGGTCGGCCAATTTCAAAACGCTCTGGCCGCTGTTTGCCTTGCTGGTCCTGACCACGTCGATCCCCTTCCCCATTAGTCCATTCATCCAGGTGTTCTGGCGATATTATCCGTTGTTGTTGGTCTTCCTTGTCTGGGGGCTC
>WJJR01000344.1 GCA_014729565.1 Candidatus Zixiibacteriota bacterium
AACATCTGGCCTTGCAAGTGGCGGAAGGCGACTTGAGTGTCCGGGTTCAGCACTCCGGACGTGATGAGATCGACCGTGTTGGCGAGCAGCTCAATCGCATGACCGAAAGTCTCGCGCAATCGCGCGATCATGTCGAACGGATGGATCAGCAACGTCGCCAACTGCTGGCCGATA
Organism: Candidatus Zixiibacteriota bacterium; assembly: GCA_014729565.1. GTDB lineage: Bacteria > Zixibacteria > MSB-5A5 > WJJR01 > WJJR01 > WJJR01. The sequence goes on from WJJR01000344.1 coordinate 175, forward strand.
TCTCCCACGAACTCTCGACACCGCTGACATCGATTCGTGGCTACGCGGAAACTCTGTCGCAACCGGATATGCCACTGTCTGATGAGGAACGACGTCAATACCTGGTTAATATTCTCCATGAATCGCAGCGAATGGGATTGCTGGTGAACGACCTCTTGGAGTTGGCCCGTTTGGAATCCGGGTCGGCAGGTTTGTCTCCCGAGCGGCTCGACTGGGCGGCGCTCTGCCGCAACACGATTGACCGCTACCGTCCCCGTTTTGAGAGAGCCGGATTGCAGATCGACGGTCCGCCACCGGATCAGGAGGTGTGGATCACTGCCGATGGACGACGGCTGGAGCAGATGTTCGAGAACCTCCTGGTCAATTCGTTGCGTTACGTGCCGTCGGGTGGGTCGGTACAGGTCAGTATTGAGGGATCAGACGCTGGCAGGTATCGATTGACCGTGGCAGATGATGGGCCGGGCTTTTCCGAGGACGATTTGCCGCACATCTTCGACCGCTTCTATCGTGCCGATCCAGCCCGTTCCGATTCGGGGACCGGATTGGGATTGGCCATTGTCAAAGAGATTGCGCAGCAGCATGGGGGATCGGTTTCAGCCGCGAATCGGGAGCCGTCCGGGGCGGTAATCGCCGTAGAACTTCCTAAGGGGCAATAGGTTACTCCGTGCTTATATGTCCCTCCCCCCGGCTTCGCCGGGTGCGGACAGGGAGAGGGTGTTCCATAAGTTTCAAGTTGTCTTCAGACGGGTCCAGGTGTGTGTGGGGAAGACACACAGAGGTTGTCCCATGAGTGGCTCGGGACGGGCGCAGAGCCGCCTGCAGTGAGCAGAGTCGAACTCTGCTCGCCGACGACCAGTAGGGGCACGGCCTGCCGTGCCCAATGGGAGAGAACGTGTTAGGGGTGACGTGCGGACACGGAAGGCCGTGTCCCTACACTGATTGATGGTCGATTGAGGAGATTCTTCAACTTGTGGGACACCCTCTACAGGCCGTGCCCTTACAGCTTGGAGCGTGTTGAAAAACCCACATCATCGTCGCGTATGTGCGGCTCTTAGCCGCACCGGTCCGGCTAAGAGCCGGACCTACGCGAGGTTACAATTCATTCGTTTGGTGGCTAAGCGTGGTCCGGAAACAAGACACGACTTTTTCAACACGCCCGCTTGTAGTGGCGCACCTATGTGTGCGCCCTCCCGCGTAACTTATGGAACAGCCTCGGAATGTCCGCACCACTGATCTGAAGTTACTCATCGCACAATTCCATCCCTCTGCCACATTTCTGCAATATCTCCAGAGTATTCCCTTGTGAGAGCGACGGAGAATGAGCGCTCATGGAGGGCAGGAGATGTTGAAACAGACCAGGACAATCACCCGCACCACAACGTTGCTGATCGCTATCCTTGTTGGCGGTCTCTACCCGACCACGGCAGACAGCGGCGAACCGAAGCTCACCAGCCAATGGAATGCCGACACCATCGCGATTGACGGCATCGAATCGGAGTGGTCCGACTCGTGGGTCTATTGGGATGACATCAACGTCGGGCTGGGTGTGAGGAACGATGGTGAATTCATCTATGTTCATTTGGCCACCACCGATGAGATGGCGATTCGCCAGATGCTGGCGTTGGGTCTTATCGTTTGGTTCGATCCCGATGGCGGCGACGATAAGGTGTTTGGTGTCCGTTATCGGACTGGACTTGGGGGTAGCGGTGCACTCAGGGAGTTCGCCGGCAAACGCCCGGATCGCGACGATCTGATTGCCTTGTCCGACTCGCTGGCGCCGGAAATGGAGTTGCTGGATGAACAAGGCGAGGTCATTCAGCGCGTCCAGACCGGCGCCCGGTCGGACCTCAACGCACAGCTGACGATGGAAAATGGTCGGCTTGCCTACGAATTGCAGGTGCCTCTCTATTACAGTGAAGGACATCCTTATGCGGTTGGATCGATACCCGGCGCCAACATCGGAGTCGGCTTCGAGACCCCGAAACCCGATCTTGATCGCGAGCAAATGGCGAAAATACGCGACGGCATGCGTGGCCGGGGCGGGCGATTTGGTGGCCGGGGTGGCTTCGGCCGACGCGTCGGCAACCGCCCCGAACGGCCCGAGCCGTTGAACCAATGGACCACAGTCGAACTCGCCGAGGATCCGACATCCCAGGTGAACTAACTGGATATTGGGGCGGGACATTCACGCAAACGAGCTATCATCATCAGATTAAGGAGGACAGAACGATGAGGACATCATCACTGACACCGAGACGCCGTACGAGAATGATCGGTAGTATTATGATACTCGGCGTCGCCCTCTTCGCATTCGGTCTGGCCGGATGCCAGTCGGGCGATACGAGTACACAAGGTTCGAATTTGACGGCCTCGACCGATGACGGCACGTTCATCGAGCCGATTACGCTGAGCGCCGTTCAGGCCAAAATGGCCCTGAACAGCGATCAGGAAAGCCAGATGCAGTCGGCGCTGGATCGCTACAACCGCGCCGTCGAAAGCCGTCGGGCGCAGCGTCAGCAGGCTCGCGAAGATGGCGAACGCGGGTTCCGGGGCCGCCCCGCCGGTGAACGTCCGCTTCATACCCTGCTCAAAGAGAGCGCCGACATCCTCGACGCCGACCAGATGGTCGCGTTGCTCGAAGTTATCGGGGAGCAGATTCAGACCCGGCGCGAACAGGCTCGGGAACAGCGGGCGAATCGGGCCGATGGGCGCCGTGGTGGACGCGGATTCCGCGGACATCAGGGTCCGGGACAGGAGATGTTTGCCGATCTGGATCTGACCGAAGACCAGCGGACACAGTTGGCCGAACTGCGCGACGAGCACCGTGAGGCCATGCAGACGCTGCGCGAGCAGCATGGCGGCGAACGCGGGTTCGGACGGTCCGATGAAGCGGTCGCACTGCGCGAGCAAATGCATGACGACGTGGAAGCCATCCTCACACCCGAGCAACTCGAGCAGCTCGACGCGAATCGTATCGAGCGACGCGAGGATCGCCGGGAACGCAGGCAGGAGGGCATGATCGAGCGGCAGGAAGCACGTGTGGAACTGCTGACCGCTGTGTTGGATCTCAGCGAAGCACAGGCGTCACAACTCGAGACCATCCTGGCCACGACGCATGACAGGATGCAGGAACTGCACGAGAGCATCGGCGATGACCGTCCTGACCGCGACGTCATGCGGGAGCAGATCGAGCAGATTCGTGAGGAGACGCACGACGCGATCGTGGCCCTGCTCAACGACGAACAGAAGGCTGTTTTTGAAGCAATGACGGACCTCCTTCCGTCTGGTCCACACGGACGCCGCGGACCCCACTAAGGTGGGGTTTGCGGGCCGTGTGTTTGACGACCTCTCCAAGACCGGAAGGTTCAAACTTGGAAACGAGAAGGAATGCACACACTCACCACCCCTCTGGACTCCTCAAATCGCCTTCAACTTTGATCTGCGCATCGTTAGTTGCTTGACAGCCCGCCCGATGGCGGGCTGTTTAGCGTCATGGATACGACCAAATCACCTGCATCGATCTTCTTGCGCCTCACTGTCCTCGGACTCATCGCTGTGCTGCTCGCCTGCGGGGGGTGTGGCGGCGGCGACGGCCGGCAAACCGAAGACGGACGGACGATTGTCCGCTTCTGGCAGTTCTGGACCGATCCGAAGGTCAAGGACGTCATCATCAAAGCCGTCGAGGAATTCGAAACCGAAAACCCCGAATACAAAGTCGAGATCACTGACCTGACGTGGGATGACGGCCATCAGAAGATCGTGGCGGCGTTCGCGGGCAATGAGGCGCCCGATCTGCTGGAATTGGGATCGGACTGGATCGCCGAATTCGCAGCACCCGGTGCGCTGACCGATCTGTCATCGGAATACGCCCGCCTGCAGCCCGAATACATCGGCTGGCCACCCAGCATTTACCGGGGGAGCTGTTGGGCGTTACCCTGGTACCTCTCCACACGGGTCCTGTACCAGAATGATGTGATCGCTGAGGTCGTGGGCCTGCGACCAAACCGCCCACCGGCGACCTGGGGCGAATTGAAGCTGTGGTCGCGCTTTGCCAACCGTCACGAACCGCAATTCTACGGCTACGGCATCAACGCGGCCGAACGGCATCGGCTCTACAAGGCTTTTCTCCCCTATCTGTGGTCGAACGAGGGAGACATTCTCGAACCGGACAGCATCCTCGGCGATCAGTGCTCGTTGGTGATGCCCGAAGCGATTGAAGCACTGGAGTTCTTCGTCGATCTCAAACAGTTCGGCATCGTTGAGAAACAAGCGGTGCTCGACAATATGTTCATGTCCGGTGAATTGCTTTATCACCTGAGCGGGGATTGGCTGTATCGACGGATCGATGAAGCCGACATTGCCGACTTCCGCTACTCGGTGCACATGCTGCCGCAGCCGAGTGTCGATCGCGGCGCGTCGGTCTCATTTGCCGGGGGCGAGTATTTGGCGATTCCGCGTGCCGCACGAGAACCGTTGGGGGCCATCAAGCTGGCGCGGCACCTGCTCAAACCGAAACATGTGTTCAACCTGTGCATCGCCACCGGATGTGCAACGCCGGTTCATATCGAAACCGGGAATAATCCCTACTTCTACGAGCATGACGTGCGGCGCGTGTTTATGCAGCAGATGCTCCACGCGCAGTCACCGCCGGTCCATCCCGACTGGGTTGACATTGAAAAAGAACTCGAATGGGGGATTGAGCAGGCGTTGTACGAAAAGCTGGATCCACCGTCGGCCATGGCCGAGACCTGCGACCGGATCAACGACATCATAACGAAGAAGTAATCCCCTCGCCTGATATTGCCATGTCCAAGTCTGACACAAGAGGCGCCCGGCGTGATTGGTCGGGCGTCGTGTTGTCGTTGCCATGGACGATTGTCCTCGGCGTCTTCTGGCTCTATCCACTCGTTTATGCATTGGTGCTCGCGTTTGCGCGACGCGACGTGTTCTCCGGAGAATGGACGTGGGTGGGATTGGCGAACTTTGCAGCCGTGCTCCAGAACAGCGACTTCTGGAGTGCCCTCGGGCATACCGTGTTTTTTGCAGCGGGTACAGTCCCGGTCACGACGGCGATTGCCATCATCGTCGCCTTAGCGTTGAATCGGCGCATTTGGGGACGTACGTTGTTTCGTGCCGGCTTTTTCGCGCCAACCCTGACGGCCACTGTCGTGGTGGCATTGGTGTTTCTCCAACTGTACGGTCAAAACGGATACCTGTATCGGCTGGCGCAGATGATCGGTTTGCCGGTGCCGGAGCAGGGATTTCTGCTGTCGGAATCAACCGCTTTGCTTGCTGTGATGGTGATGGACATCTGGGTGTCGATTGGGTACTACACGCTGTTGTTTCTCGCCGGACTTCAGACGATCCCGCAAGATTTGATTGATGATGCACTGACTCACGGCGCGAACGCGTGGCAGCGCTTCTGGGCGATTACGTGGCCGTATTTGCGGCCGATGTTGCTCTATGCGGTCGTGATCAATCTGATCAAGAGTTTTCAGATATTCACCGAGATATTCGTGATGACACAGGGCGGGCCGGTCGGATCAACGACGACAGTTGTATATCATGTCTACACGACGGGATTCGAACGATTCGACATGGGATATGCATCGGCGGCCGCGTATCTCCTGTTCATCGTCATTGCGCTGATTGCGCTCGTGCAGTTTCGGTTGCTGTCCTTTGGACGGGGTGCTGAGGAATGACACACGAGCAACCACGCACCACGGGTGAGACGGTTCTCTCCTTCGTTTTGCTGATTGTCCTCGCCGGAATGCTGCTGCCGTTTATCTGGATGGTGGTCGGGTCCGTGTCACCGCATTGGGATGCGCGTTGGTTCAATCCGCTGGACGAAGCGCCACAGTGGAGCAACTATGTCGATCTGTTCGGCTCAATGCCGTTTGGGTTCTACCTGTTCAATTCGGCGGTGGTCGCGATCATTGTGACGATTGGTAATGTGCTGCTCTGCTTTCCCGTCGGATATGCCTTAGCCCGTCGACGGTTTCCCGGACGGCGATTCTTGTTTGCGTCATCGGCGATTGTCCTGATGGTACCGCAGTATGTGTTGATCGTGCCGATGTTCATTCTCATTCACCAACTGGGCATTTACGATACGCTCGCTGCGATCATTCTACCGGTCATCGTGATGCCGCTGGGCGTGTTGTTGGTGCGCAGTGCTGTGTCGTCGGTACCGATTGAAGTCGAAGAGGCGGCGCGTGTCGACGGCGCCGGGCCGTGGCGGATCGTCTATCGCATCGTCATGCCGATTTGCCGGCCGACATTGGCCGTACTGGCGGTGCAGGTGTTCTGGCTGACGTGGAATTCATTTCTTTTTCCGTTCATTCTGACCAGTGAGAAAGCCCGTACGCTCCCGGTGGCGTTGGCCATGTTCCGCGGGTATCAGGGTGTCGATCTTCCCCACCTGTTCGCTGCGTCCACCCTGGCGACCGTTCCGGTGCTGATCGTCTTTCTCTTCTTCCAGCGACAGATTATTGCGGGGATCACGGCGGGGGCGGTGAAGGGATAGCGTGTGTGAAACCGTTAAAACGGTTTTCGCGGTTATTGGGTGCTCCGAATCACCCGGCTGAAGCCGGGTGTTAGAGTGACTGGTGCCCCACCGCTTGCGCTGGGATGAGATTGGAACATGCACCGTTTTGCATTGTGTCTCAC
>WJJR01000345.1 GCA_014729565.1 Candidatus Zixiibacteriota bacterium
GTATAGAGCACATCGTCGACCAGCACAACGACCTTGCCGGAAATGTCGAAAAGAATCTCGGTCTTCTGGACCATCGGCTGGGCCGACGCCTGCTGCAGATCATCGCGATAGAAACTGATATCCAGGTAGCCGACCGGCACGGTTCTATTCTCGATGCGCTTCAGGGCCTCCGCGAGGCGCTCGGCGATTGGCGCGCCACGGCTGCGAATACCGATCAATTGGACATTTGCTACGCCGCCATTACGCTCCACGATTTCGTGGGAGATCCGTTCAATGGCGCGACGGATTGCCGCACTGTCCATGACGGTCCGCGAGCGACTCAGAGCGGACTTTGCCATGCCGTGCCTCCAATCGGATGACCCGAACTATAGGCGATACGCACTGGAAGAGTGCGGTCGGGAAACTGACGTCTCAGGGAGTGTTTCATCTCGGTGGCTCTTCCTTTTCGATCTCGCCGGACCGAATTAAAGGACGCGGGGATGTTAGGGCCCAAACGCGGCGAAATCCAGCCCTTTCTAAATATGCCCGTAACAACACTTACACGACAAACCCAATCTGCTCAAGGGCCGCACCGGTTGCATCGTCGGGCCAGTGTGCATCCAGGAGCAAACGTCCCTTGTCGATTATCCACACCCTCTCCGTGACCCGCCGGAGCCAGTCCACATCGTGTGAGATGACAATATACGCCACACCCTCTGTGCGCCACCGCCGCAACTGCTCTTCCAGCGCAGCATGCCCATCGGCATCGAGAGCACTGGTCGGCTCATCGAGGATATAGAGCGTCGCCCCACAGACCGCCACTGAGGCGAGGGCCACCCGGCGTTTCTGGCCTCCGGATAGGGAAAAGGGCGAGCGTTGCTCGAATTCCGCAGCCGGGAGTCCCACCGCGTCGAGCACTTGCCTTGTCTGCGCTGCCGCCGCGGACCGATCCAGACCCCGGTTCCGTGCTCCAAACGCGACATCATCCAGCACCGTTTCGGCAAACAGTTGGCGCTCAGGGAATTGGATGAGCACAACCGGTGGGTCCGCGGTGCTCACTCCCTGTCGGTATTCAACAGTGCCGGCAGACGGCTCCATTAGACCGGCGAGGTGGTACCCCAACGTCGTTTTGCCCGACCCGATCGGCCCGACAATCCCGATGGCGTCCCCGGCTTGGACTGTCAGCGTGATCTCTTTCAGCACTGCCGCCGATTCTCCATTTGCGCTTCGCGATTGGTTGAGCCCCTGTACGACGACAATCGGTCGTGACTCCGAATCGACGGGCAGAGGATTGTCGTCGGGACTCTCATCTCGATCCCGCACAGGCAATTCCTCCGGTGCACCATCGAACGAGAGCCTTCCACGATCCAATTCAATCACTCGCGGAAAGTACTGAGCCTCATCACGGTATTGGGTGATAAAGAGAACGGCCGGCGTCGATTCAAACTGATCATGGGTGTCAGACGATTGGGTCATGAGGTGGTCGATCAACAGGCGGCGGGCGGGCGGATCCAAATGCGAGGTTGGCTCATCCAGTACAACCATCCTGCGACCGGAGAGCAGTCCACAGACCAGCGCGACAAGCTGCGTTTCACCGCCGGACAGTTCCGCCAGGGGGCGATCCAGGAGTTCAACCAATCCATATTGTGAGAGTAAGGCATCACGTCGCGGACTCGTAACAGCATCGTCTACACCACCGACCGTCAACTCAATCTCTTCGCGGACTGTCTCACCGATGATGTTATCACCGGGATTCTGGAGAACCAAGGCGGCCGTCCCGAGGTCGTGATTGTCCTCACCCTCATGGGTGATGCGTCCTGTAGTCGGCTGGATAATGCCCGCCAATAGACGCGCCAGCGTCGATTTACCGGATCCATTGTTACCGATTACAGCAACGCGTTCACCCTGTCGGATCGAACAGCTCACGCCCGACAGCGCAGCAATCCGTGACCCGTCATCAAGACGATAGACGACGCCCACCTGGTCGAGACACCACTGCATGGCGGCTTATCCGTACACCGGTACAACGATGAACACAAGCGATATCAGACGAAGGGGCGCATTGCATACGCCCCTTGTAGAACGTTTAACTGATGTTGCAATAGGACTTACGTCGTCTACCCCACATCCAAATCGCGCGCCGCGCGTGCCTCGTCGACTTTGCGGATGGGGGCGTTGTGCGGAGCGGTGTTGACCATGTCGGGATCGGATTCGATCTCACGGGCAATCTGGAGCAGGGCCTCGGCGTAGGCGTCAACACGCGCCATACTCTCGGTTTCGGTCGGTTCAATCATCAAGGCTTCCGGGACGATCAGCGGGAAATACACCGTCGGCGGATGAACACCGAAATCGAGCAATCGCTTGGCGATTTGACCGGCCCGCACCCCCTGCTTCTTCTGACGCACGGCGGAGGCGACAAACTCATGCATGCAGCGATGGCCATAAGGGATATCGTAGACATCTTTGATGCGGCTCATCAGGTAGTTGGCATTGAGCACGGCATCTTCGGCCACCTGTCGCAACCCCTCGGCGCCCAGCAGACGGATGTACGTGTAGGCGCGTACCAGCACGCCGAAGTTGCCGGCAAACGGATGCACCGACCCAATCGACTGGGAGCCCGGTGATTTGCGACTGAACCGCATATCACCGTTGTTCTCCTCCCGTTCGATGCCCGAGCCGGGGAGAAATGGTATCAGTTCCTTTGTGACACCCACGGCTGCAGCGCCCGGTCCCCCGCCACCGTGTGGAGTCGAAAACGTTTTGTGCAGGTTCAAGTGCAAAACATCAAAACCCATATCGCCGGCGCGGGCGATGCCGAGCAACGCGTTGGTGTTGGCGCCATCGTTGTAAACAATACCGCCTTTGGCATGCACCATTTCGGTGATCTTGAGGATGTCCTGTTCAAACAATCCGAGCGTATTCGGATTGGTCAGCATGATGCAGGCGACATTGTCGTCGAGCACGGCTGCCAATTCGCTCGGATCGACCAACCCCTTTTCGTTTGACTTGACGGCGACCGGATCGAATCCGGCCAGTGTGACCGACGCCGGATTGGTGCCGTGCGACGAATCAGGAATGATCACTTTGCGGCGGTCTTCGCCGCGCGACCGGTGGTAGGCAAGCGCAATCAACAGTCCGACCATCTCGCCCTGCGCCCCGGCCGACGGCTGCAGGCGCACTTCATCCATTCCGGTGATGACGGCCAGATCACGTCCCAGCTCCCACATCAACCGCAGAGCGCCCTGGCAGTGATCGTCGGGCGTTTCCGGATGCAATCGGCTGAATCCGGCCATTGCGGCGGTCCGCTCATTGATCTTCGGGTTGTACTTCATCGTGCACGACCCGAGCGGATACGTATCCTTGTCGATATGGTGGTTCCGTGTCGACAGACGCACGTAGTGCCGCACCACTTCGGGTTCGGCCACTTCGGGAAGATCGGCGGGAACGGAACGGCGATAGGCATCAGGCAGACGCCAGTTGTCTTGCGGCTCCGGTACTCCCGGGTCGGGCGCCATTACGCCCTTGGCGCCGGGTGTGGTCGCATCGAAGATTGTCGTCCCTTTATTGGCCGCTGCCATAAGTACTCCTAATCGTTGTCATCCATCGGACTCATCGTCAGAGGAACTGTGTCCCTCGTCTTTCTCCGATGGTTCCTGGCCGGCTTCCAACCGGCTGATTTGTTCTCTCACCCAATCGGCTTCCGAGGAACCACCGTGGTCGTCGAGAAACTCGTTGTATTGCTCCAGCGCCGCCTCATTGTCACCCGCACGCGCGTTCAACCAGGGGATGTACAACTCGGCATCTTCTCTGAGTTCGGAATCGGGGAACTTTTCGATAAAAAGGCGGAAACTCTCGATCGCCTTAAACCACTGACGATCCCTGCGGAACATCATGGCAATTGCGAACTGCGCATCGTCGGCGAATCCGGTATTATTGTCCTGATCCTGTTGGATCATTTTCTCGAGCATCGTTTGCGCGTCGGAATGCTGTCCACGTTCCATGTATTTCCGACCCAGCAGGTACATCGTCTCCGGATCACTGGGACGCTCGCGGTTTTGCTTCTCCAATGCCCAAAGTGTCCCCTCGCCACGCACATACTGCTCGACCCGCGCGATAAACTCGTCCGGCGGCACATATCCGACGATTCGACCGGCCTCGCTACCGCTTCCGTCCATCAGGAGCACAGTCGGATACGCATTGATGCCGAATTGCGATGCGAGCGATGTATCGAGCTCGGCATTGACACGCAGGAAGACGAAACTGTCGGCCAGCGCTTCGACCGCGGGATGTACCAGCGTGGAGTCCTCGAGCGTGCGGCACCACCGGCACCAGTCGGTATAGAATTCCGCCATGATGCGCTGCCGTCCCACCATCGCTTCGTCCAGCGCCTGCTCATAGCTGCGGAGCCACACCACGTCGGTTGTGAGCGTGTCGGTTTCGGACAGCTCATCCTGAGCGCAGACATCCGACCCCATCAGCATCACCGCACACAGACAGAGCATGATGAAGAGTGCGAAGCGTTCAAACATTCGATGGCTGAGATTCTGCACCATACGCTCTTTAGGATACGCGATCGTGTGCGTACTCCTCTGACGGCTCACCGCTCTGACCTGTTTCACCGGCCGCCGCATTGAGTTCCTTGACAAAACGATCGATGGTCTCACGTGAATGGCGTTCGGTCACACACACCAGAATGCGGTTGTCGAATCCGGGGAATCGTTCGCCCAGTTCGATACCACCGAGAATACCGCGTTTCTGCAACCGTTCCAGCAGTTGGCGCGCCGGGAGCGGAGAGTCGACCACAAACTCATTGAAAAACGCCGGACCGAACGGCACCGAGAACCCTTTCAGTTCCGAGATCTGCTCGGCGCAATAGTGCGCACGCCGCTGACAGGTTTCGGCCAATCCGGTAAATCCCTGCTTGCCGAGCAATGACAGATAGATTGCCGCCCGTGTCGCCAGCAGGGCCTGGGCCGTGCAGATATTGGATGTTGCCTTTTCACGGCGAATGTGCTGCTCGCGCGTTTGCAGGGTCATCACGAACGCGGGCTGTCCGTCGGCGTCGACCGACCGGCCCACCAGGCGTCCCGGCAAACGGCGAACATAGTCGCGACGCGAGGCCATCAATCCCAGCAGTGGCCCGCCAAACGATGGCGTGTTGCCCAGGCACTGTCCTTCACCCACGGCGATGTCAACGTCGCACTCACCGGGAGGCTGTAGAACACCAAGCGAGACCGGCTTGAACATCGCCACAAACAACGCGCCGTGTTCATGCGCAATCGTCGCACCGTCCGACCAATTGTCGATCACGCCGAAGTAGTTCGGCGACGGCATGATGACACACGCAGTGTCATCACTCACAGACGTCTTCAATTCCTCTAAATCGGCCGTGCCGTTGTCGGCAACGATTGTCTTGATATCGACACCTTGTGCCGTCAGGTATGTTTCCAGCACACCGCGATGTCGCGGATTCAGCGTTCCGGCAATAATCACCTGATTGCGCTTCGTCTGTCCCAATGCCATCAGTGCGGCTTCGGCAATGGCCGAGCCGCCATCGTAAAGTGACGCTTGCGCGACATCCATCGCGGTTAGCCGGCGGATCATCGACTGAAATTCATAAGTCGCCTGGAGGGTGCCTTGCGCAACCTCGGCCTGGTACGGCGTATAGGCCGTAAAAAATTCCGAGCGGCCACCCACGTGGTCTACCGCGGCCGGAATGTGATGATCGTAAACGTCGCCGCCCAGGAAGGACGTCACCGTCGGAGCAACGCTGTTTTGTGCGGCCAGACTCTCGAGCAGTGACTCGACGTCGGCTTCGGCGAGTCCCTGCGGCACATCCATTGGCCTGGTCAGCCGGATCTCCTGCGGAATCGCTTCGAGCAGGTCCTCAAAACGCTCGACGCCGATGGCCTTCAACATGTGGTGGCGGGTATCGTCGGAGTGGGATGTGTATTCCATAGCAGTCGTGTTGTGGTTTGCGGAGCAGTTGGCAGTTCAATTACGCTTCCGTCATTTGCTTATACTCTTGAGGCGACAGCAACTGGTCGGTTTCGCCGGCATTATCCATACGAATCTTCACCATCCAACCGTCGCCATAGCAGTCGCTGTTGACCAACGCGGCATTGTCGGCCAATTGATCATTGACCGCCGTGATTTCGCCGGTTACCGGGGCATACAATTCGGCCACGGTTTTAACCGCTTCAATCGTCCCCATAGAATCGCCGGCGCTGACTTTTGTTCCCACCGACGGTAATTCCAGGAATACGATGTCGCCCAGCTCGCCCTGCGCGAAGTCGGTGATGCCGATGATGACCTCATCCGACTCGATGCGCAGCCATTCATGCTCTTTGGTGTATTTCAGATCCTCTTTAATCACGGTTCCTCCTGTGTATCATATAATTATACCGATCGGCTCCGCTGCGAACAAGCGGGCTTCCCTGGAAATTGTCACCGGTAATGGAGCGCCGTCGCCCCATGGAGATCAGGCATTGGCCCCGGCATTGTGCGCCACCGGGGTGGCCTCGCCCGTCTTTTCACTGGCAAGAAAACGATCAACAAACGTGGTGTCGAACCGCCCACTGCGGAATTCCGGTGTTTGCAGCACACGACGGAAAAAGCCGATCGTCGTCGGGACACCCTCGACGATGAACTCATCCAGCGCCCGCTGCATGCGAATCAACGCCTCGTCGCGGGTCTTTGCATGCACGATCAGTTTGGCCAGCAATGAATCATAGTACGGCGGTATGACGTACTGTGCGTAGGCATGCGTATCGACACGAACGCCGTGCCCCCCCGGGACATGGAACGTTTCAATCCGTCCCGGTCCGGGCCGGAAGTTCTTCTCCGGATCCTCGGCGTTGACCCGCACTTCGATGGTGTGCCCCGACGGGACGATTTCCGATTGCCGCAGTTGAATCGATTCGCCCGCCGCGATCAGGATCTGTTGCTTGACCAAATCGACGTCGGTCTGCTCCTCGGTGACCGGATGCTCGACCTGAATGCGGGTATTCATCTCCATGAAGTAGAATCGCCCCTCTTGATCGACCAGGAATTCGACCGTACCGGCCGAGACATAGCGAACCGCGTCTCCGGCCAGAATGGCCGCTGCACCCATCTTTGCCCGGGTGGTATCATCGATCGCGGTAGAGGGAGATTCTTCGATCAATTTCTGATGACGACGCTGGACGGTGCAGTCACGCTCGCCCAAGTGGACGAGATTGCCGCTCGAATCGCCGAGGATTTGAATTTCGACGTGCCGCGGGCGAACGAGGTATTTTTCGACGTACACCGACGAGTTGTTAAATGCTGCCTGGGCTTCGGTTTGCGCGGCGGTGACGGCGCCTTCCAGCTTGGCGGGGTCATGGCAGATACGCATTCCGCGTCCACCGCCACCTCCGGCTGCCTTGATCATCACCGGATACCCGATTTTCTCGGCCACGGCCCTGGCCGCATCAAGATCGGCCACGGGGCCATCCGAACCGGGCATAACCGGCACGCCAGCGTTTTTCATCAGATCGCGCGCCAGTGCCTTATCGCCCATGTTGCGGATCGCCTCGCCTGAGGGACCGATAAAGGTCAGTCCACATTCGACGCAGATATCGGCGAAATCGGCATTCTCCGCCAGGAACCCGTACCCCGGGTGGATGGCATCGGCTCCCGATACCTCCGCGGCCGCCACAATACGCTTGGGATCCAGGTACGAGTGAGTCGGCGACGCCGGACCGATGCAGACTTCTTCATCGGCAAACCGAACATGCAGCGACTCCCGGTCGGGCTCGGAGTACACCGCCACGGTCGGGACACCCAACTCCCGGCACGCACGGATCACCCGCAGGGCGATTTCTCCACGATTGGCGATAAGAATCTTTTTAAACATCAAATCCGCCCATTAACGGCATGACGTTCAGCCACATCAGATACCCAAGAAGCAGACTAAACCGGTCTGCGGCAATCGGTTTTTGGGATTTCGGAACCTATAGCAATAGGTGACCACATGCGATCGCGGCCACCCATGTCCACTAATCGACGGTGGGCTAACGAGTGCGAAAGGGACGGTCAGGAGATGCTACTCGTCGTCTTCGGACTCCTCATCAAGGTCATCATCGTCATCATCATCATCATCAATCTCACCAGCCAATTCGAGTTCATGCTCGTCGGCGCAAGAGCGCGAGCAGTAGTACTGCCGACGGCGACGGTACGGCGTACCCAGGATTTCTTCGCCGCAGAAGTCACAATACCGCATGTCGTAAAACCTCTACCTCGTTGAATGGTGTTATACAGTCACCCATCCCGCATCGGGATGGCGTCTCCCCCAACATCATAGAGCCATGCTGCGTCATGGCCGGTCTGATCGAGCCGTGAGCACAACAATTCCATCGGCAAGAGGTTTCCGTCCTCCCCCCATCGGGGGCTCGGAATCCCGCCTATCGTGTCTCAGAAATTTCACTGCGTTACACGTTGTCGGTTTGTAAGTTTCGGCGCCTCTATCGGGCCGCCTCTAATATTGGCATCCGCCCAACGTGTCAATCGGAAAATCGGCATTGGTGGCGAAATATCCATGGCATCCCCCGCGAAAGCTGCGCATCTACATGCCGGGAATCACCATTCCAATCCGAGGTGGCTATGCTCAGGCTGATGGTCTTTATCGACGGCTCCAATCTGTATCACGAATCGGATCGATTTTCCCGTGGTATACGCATCGATTTCGAGAAGTTCCGCGAAGTCACCGCGCGCGGATACGATCTGATTCGGTCGTTCTACTACGCCTCGATTCCGGCCACCCCCACTCCCGACCAGGCGGGCTTCTTCAAGAAACTCAATTATCTCGGCTTCAAGACACGCATCAAGACGTTACGGGAGGTCTATCTCAACGGGCGGCGGGAATACCGCGAGAAGGGTGTAGACGTCGCTTTGGCCACCGACCTGGTCTCGTATGGAATGCGCAAGGCGTATGACTGGGCGCTGGTGGTCTCCGGAGACCAGGACCTGTGTGATGCGATCGAGCATGTCCAGGCGCAGGGCCTGCGTGTCGAGGTGCTCTTCTACCGCCACGCGATGGCCGAAGAACTGAAACTGCTAGCCGACCGGTATCGGTTCCTCGACGATCTCGCCTCGGAAATCATGATTCCCGGACCCGGCGCTACGGAATCACCAGATCCTGCGAGCACTCAAACATAAAACACCAGAATGGGGTGCCCCACCCTGACAGTCCATCGACGAAGGCGATGGGCTGTCAGGGTGGGATACGTCGCAGCCCACTTGAGACCCATTGAACAAGTCGTGTATTGATTTTGGCCGACACGAGGTGGCCGGTTGAGAGAATCGTAGCCTCGTGTAGGTGTGGTTCTTAGCCGGACCGCTGCGGCGAAGAGCCGCACCTACGCGATGTCGATTTGGGTTGTTCGATACACCACCTGAAACGCATCGACATCGACTGATGGAGACGGACTGTCGGGGGGCTCCCAAAAGTCCACCCTGAGCATCCAACGACTTCGTCGGTCGATGCTTAGGGTGCGCCCCCACATATTGTTGATTCGTCGGAAATCCTACTTCGTATGCTCGAACTCGGTCCAGCCACGGTCGGCGGCGCCGGTAATACCGCGAATCCGTAGATCGAAGTCGTCCGGGTTCGATGCCTGCTCCATCGCCGTCTCGAACGAAATCACATTCTGGCGATACCAGCGCATGATCGACTGGTCGAATGTCTGCATGCCGTACTGGATGCTGCCGCTTTCGATCAAATCGTAGATCGTCGACGTCTTCTCCGGATCGAGCACCGCATCACGGATGGCAGCCGTGCCGATCATGATCTCCATCGCCGGCACTCGTCCGGGACCATCCGACCGCTGCAGCAACCGTTGCGAGATGATCGCCGACAACGTGCCGGAGAGCAGCAGACGGATCTGCTGGTGTTGGTGCGGCGGGAAAAACGAGATAATTCGCGATATTGTCTCGATTGCGTTCATCGTGTGCAGCGTGGTTAACACCAGGTGACCCGTATCGGCTGCAGTCAGCGCAATCATCATCGTCTCAGCGTCGCGAATTTCACCGATCATGATGACGTCGGGATCCTGACGGAAGGCGTGACGCAGCGAGCTGCCGAACGATTCGGTGTCGCCGCCCACTTCCCGCTGGCAGATGATGCTCTGACGATCGCGGAAGATGTACTCGATCGGGTCTTCGATGGTGAGAATGTTCTCGGTGCGGGTGGTGTTCATCTCTTCGATCATCGACGCCAACGTGGTCGACTTACCCGAACCCGTTGTCCCGGTGACAACGATCAGCCCACGACGTTCGGTGCAGAGCTTCTTGATTACTTCCGGCAGGTTTAACTCAGAAAACGACGGCACCAGCGTGTTGACCGCACGAATCGCCATGCCGGGGGTCCCGCGCTGGCGATAGATATTCACACGAAAACGCCCCATCCGCGTGACACTCAAGGCGAGGTCCATTTCGTTGCGCGCTTCGAAACGCCGGAGTTGATCCTCAGTGAGGATCTGCTTGATGAACTCCTCGACTCTTTCAGTGGTCGGCGCTTCGGTATCGACAGGGGTCAAATGTCCGTCGATGCGCAACATTGGCTGAACACCCACACGGATATGCATATCCGACGCTTCCCGAGCCACCATGTCAGCCAGTAATTCTTTGAGTGTCATAGAATTATTCCTTGATTGAAGAACAGTCCTCAGCCCCGTCCACCCCTATTCGGTGGACCACTCCCTTTCCTAGCCTATCGGCAGTCTGACCCCGAAGGTAAATCGCCCGGAATCACCAGTCGGACCGCCGAGCCCTTTAGGGTGAGTCCGCCGCAGGGCGAATCGAATCCCCAGCTCGGTACCCCACTCACTCCGCAAACGCGTAGCTCTCCCCAATCTCCAATGGCACACACATCTGCCCGAGCATTTCAGCAAATTCTTTGCGAAACCGCCGATTCTTGTTGGCCGC
Source organism: Candidatus Zixiibacteriota bacterium (assembly GCA_014729565.1). GTDB lineage: Bacteria > Zixibacteria > MSB-5A5 > WJJR01 > WJJR01 > WJJR01. The sequence continues at coordinate 10,924 of WJJR01000345.1, forward strand.
CGGGCCGGTGTAGGCGCTGGAATGGATGGGGATTGCCCGGGATACTCCCAAGACGAGGAAAGCGCGCAACGCATCGGTTGCAGGAAGATGACCATTCACATTCAACAGCGCGACATCGGGATCATAGGTGTGGCCGATTGTAGTCAAACCATCGAAATACTCCGTGTCGCCGCTGTAGTAGAGTGTGCTTCCGGGTGTTCGGACAATATATCCGATGGCGCCGCCATCGTTTCGGACCTTCAGTGAGTTTCGCCCTCCGGGATGGAGCGCATTGACGGCAATGATGCTGCCCCCGGGATACACACAGGAGTCCCCCGGTTTCATCACCAGTACGTTCATCCCCAGATCGCTGATTTTGTCGGCCGATGGCCCCGGACAGATGATCGTGGTTGACTTCGGAAACCACGATAACGTCGTCGGATTCAGGTGGTCGCGATGCGCATGCGATATCAATATGAACCGGGCGTTCGCATACGAAGATCGCGGCGGCGCCGGCACCTCCCGGCGATGCCACGGCGAGTACCCTTTCGACAACACCGGATCGGTCACAATGCCGACGCCATCAACATCGATGTAGCAGGTCGAGTGGCCCCAGAAGGTAATCGCGTTTCGCGGGGGAGGCGGAAAGCGCTCTGCATCGATGAAGGGAGTCGGTGTCGGTTGTACCAGTGCGCATCCGGAGATGAGCAACAGTCCAATGACGACGAGCAGGGACCGGCCTCTGGCGATGTCACGTTGCAACAGCAGCGAGACTAAAGCAACACGTCCGCGTGTTATCCGGCGTTTCCCCCACATGTTTTATCATACACGCGGACGCGGGTAGTGGACGACGTTCATTGCGGTCAAAGGCGCGAAACACGGGAGGAACAATCGGAGCACCGAACCCTTGGGGTGAGTCCGCCGCAGGCGGATCGATTCCCAGCCCGGTGCAGACGCATCTACCAGAAAGACAGAGGGCGCGGAATCCGCGCCCTACTCATGACTGTGAACTTGTTCTCCCTGATCAACTCGGCTCGATCAAGAACAGTACCTGCCCATACTCAATCGGCTGTCCGTTCTCGACGAGAATCTTGGCGATGCGCCCACTCAGTTCCGCTTCGATTTCATTCATCAGCTTCATCGCTTCAATGATGCAGAGCACATCACCGGTGGAGACCGTCTTGTTGACGTCGACAAACGGCGGTGCGCTCGGCGACGGTGCGCGATAGAATGTACCCACCATCGGCGCTTTCACTTCAACGAGATTGGTCGCTTCCGGCGGTGCCGATTCCTTCGCCGGTTCAGTGGGTGCGGTGGCTTCGGGTCGCGGTGCCGGCGTTGGCTGAACCTGCGGCTGCGGGACGGGAATATCGATCAGATTCGACGTGGTCGACGAGCCATTATGGTTGCCCGATGCGCGCTTGGTAATGCGAATCGTCCGGAAGAACCGCCGGATCTCCAGCGATTCGATATCCGACTCTTCAACCATTTTAATGAGCTGACGAATTTCCTGTTCTCTCATGGCATACCTTCTTGTGGACGGCCAAAACGTCTGTCGCTACAGAACGATCAGCTTCTTTTCCGATTGGGTCAGGACACGGTGTCCGCTGCGCGTGATCACCACGTCGTCTTCGATGCGCACACCGCCCCAGTTGGGAATGTACACGCCCGGCTCAATGGTAATCACCATCCCCGGACGCATCGTCACTGTGCTGCGCGGATTGACACCGGGGCCTTCGTGGACTTCCAGACCGATGCCGTGGCCGAGCCCGTGGCCAAACTGTTTCCTGAATCCGGCTTTGTTAATAATCTTGCGGGCGACATCATCGAGTTTCTGCCCGGTGATGCCCGGCCGCGACGCGCGCACCGCCGCAGCCTGCGCACGACGAACTACCTCGTACACACGCTTCTGCTTGGACGTCGGCTTGCCGACCACAACGGTCCGTGTCATGTCCGACACGTAGCCATCGTAGATCGCCCCGAAATCGAGCGTCACAAAATCGCCCTTCCGGATCTTGCGCATGGCGGCGCGTCCATGCGGCAGCGCCGACCGCGGACCCGATGCACAAATCGTATCGAAGGGAATCCCCTCCGATCCCTCGCGCTTCATGATGTATTCCAACTCCGCGGCAACATCATGTTCACGGACGCCGGGACGGATGTGTTCAAGGATATGCTCGAAGCCAAAGTCGGCAATCCGGACCGCTTCTTCGATGGTCGCGATTTCGGTTTTATCTTTGATTGCCATCAACGGTGCAACCAGTTCCTCGAGCCCGACGAACAACGCATTCGGAACCGAACTGTGCAGGCGCTTGGCCTGTGCCTCGCTGAATTGCGCCCGCTCATACGCCACCTTCGGACGACCTTTTTGCAGCAACGCGATCTTCGGCAACTGTGCGAGCAAATCGCCCGGCACGATGGCGACCTTGGCCCCCTTCACTTCCGATTTTGCCTGCGTGGTGTAGCGGGAATCGGTGTAAAATTCGGCCCTGGAGTGGCCGACAATCAGCAGACCATTGGAACCGGTGTAACCACAGAGGTAACGCAAACGCGGCTGATCGTTGAACAGCGCGAAGTCGACGTCTTCGTCGTTCAGTGATTTCCGTAACGCCGCCAATCGTTGGCGGTAATCTGGCTTTTTTAGTCTCGGCATAGTCGGATCCGTCACCAGGAGGTAATAGGTTTAGCCCGACCTGCCACTATTTGCACGTCGGGCAAACACCATTCTGCCCGTTGGCAGGGGAACTGTCAAGCTAATTCCCCATTTGCCCAGGAACCCCGGACCTATAAGACGCTGATTTCCAGCAGATTAGAGGGAAATCGACGGGCAGTGGTGCGAACATTCCGAGGCTGTCTCATAAGTTGCGCGGACCGGCGCACAGCCGCCTGCACTGAGCGGAGTCGAAGTGTGCGCCCCTACGATCTGTAGGGGCGCGGCCTGCCGTGCCCAATGGGAGAGAACGTGTTAGGGGTGACGTGTGGACACGGCAGGCCGTGCCCCTACACTGATTGATAGTCCACTTAGAAGATTCTTTAGGTTGTGAGACAGCCTCGTCCTGTCCGCACGTCCGCTTTGCGGACGGGATTATCCCGAGGCCTTCCGCAACGTGGCCTGGATGCGCTCAATGGTCTCGCTCGTCGAATACCCGGCGCGCATCCTAAATCGCTTCACGTCGCCGCCCCAACTCGTCACGTCCTTCGCACCAACAATCTCACCGGTGGCATATTCCGA
>WJJR01000346.1 GCA_014729565.1 Candidatus Zixiibacteriota bacterium
CTTCCAGACCAAAAAGTCACTGGTGATTTGGGGCGATCAACTGCTGCGCAAAGGACCGTTGCAGTTTGCCGAAAAGCTGCTGTTGCATTCGCCGCTGATGGTTTGGGCGCCGTTTGCCTCGAATGTCTACCATGATTTCATGTGGTATCCGACAGTCGGCAAGAAGATCATCCGCGGATTCTACAAGACCGAATGGGGCGAATTGTTCAAGTCGTATCGGACGAAGTACACGGATTGAGAAATCGTGCCAGTTTCATCGAATTGTGATTTGACCCGCCGCGTTGTGGCGGGTCATTTTGCTTATGAATCCACAGATCAGGATCACGGTGCGTCAGAGGCGGTATAAATACTCGAGACCGTGAGTGCGCCAGGGGGTCCTGACCTGCTGAAGAGGGATACGTTGTGTCTCCAACACGAAGCCCGCAGCAGACTGACCGCGCTCTATGGATTGTCGTAGCTTTCGTGCTCTTGTTAGGCGGTTGCAATGACAAAGGCGTCGATGGTGGCGAGCCGCCCCGGGTGATACCATACGTCGAATACCTGAGCACATCGCACGTCGACGATTACGTATATTTCATTTTTGGCGGTGATACGACGTATGCTAAAGGGTTATGGCGGTACAACTTAAATGGACAGGAACCACCGCAACTGATCGCACCGGGTGCATTTAATGGCGCCGTGTCGCCATGTGGTAACGCTGTCGCCTATAACTCATACGGACACCTGTGGTTGGTGAGGTTGCCAGCAGGGGAACCTCTGTCCGGCACTCCTGAACTACTTCTGGATGCTGTTAACGATGGCGGGGTCACCGATGTGAACTGGCGAGATTGTAACCATGTACTTTTTTCGCCTAACGCCACCAGTGGTATTGTCGAACTTGACCTTGAAACCAGAGCGATCGATACCTTGCTGGACTATGGGCGATTAGCAACGGCATCCGCTGATGGCGCAGTCATCGCGTTCATTGATCGTCAGAATGTATTCGTCTTGGAGGACGGCATGATTGACTCCCTGACCGCATTTGCTGCCAAGGAGGGCGCATCAGATCCTCACATTTCAGCGAACGGCCGTGAGATTGTCTACTCTCATTTGTGGCCCACCGATACAACACGCCACACTTCATACAACCTGGACATTGAAGTGATCGATGTTAAGACGCGTGCGAGACGGACCGTTGCCCTGTTGGGGAAGTTCCCGACATGGACCCGGCACGACAGCATTCTTTACCAGAATGCCGATACACTGCACCTCAGAGAGATCTGGATCACCGATTCGGATGGGCATGCGCATCGTCCTGTGCTCACGTACGATACGTTTTTGGAATGGTTACAGACAGAATGAAGGTGGAGGTGGGTAATGCCCGGATGTCAGAATCACGTGCGTAGCGTCGCCGGATGCCCGCAACCAGCCGTAGGTCAGGACCACGGCGCATCAGAGACGTATTAATACTCGAGACCGTGAATGCGCCGGGGTCCTGACATACCTCCGTCGCCCGTTTGTCAGGAGCCCGGCGCAGTTACGATCTCGTGAGCGTGATGGCAGTTGCGCGCGCCGTGCTCCTAACCTACAGTCTACTGAGAAATCATGCCAGTTTCATCGAATTGTGATTTGACCCGCCGCATTGTGGCGGGTCATTTTGTTTGTGTGGGGCGAACGAAGGAGGGTGACAATGAGTACAGTGGCAATTCTGGGAGCATCGAGCAATCGCGACAAGTTTGGCAACAAGTCAGTGCGGGCGCACGCCCACCGTGGCTGGACGGTATTTCCGATTAATCCGAAGGAATCGGAAATCGAAGGGCATACTGTCTACAAATCGATTAAAGATGTGCCTGAGAAACTGGATCGGGTATCCGTCTATCTGCCGGCACAGATTGCGATGAATGTGCTCGATGATATCGCATCGATGAAACCCGACGAGGTCTATTTCAACCCGGGCGCCGATGACCCCGAAGTTCTTCAAAAGGCCGAGGAGAAAGGACTGAATGTCATCAAAGCCTGTTCGATTGTCGCGATTGGCTTGAGCCCGGCACAGTTCGAGTAGGCCGTCAATATGCCTGCATCTTACACGCTCCGTTGCGGCTGGTGTGATCGTGAGTACGATCCCAACGTCCTCATGCGCATGTGTACCGACTGCGCACGCCCGCTGCTGGCGACCTATGATCTCGATCCCACCAGCGGATCGCGCATCCGCGCATCGTTGAAAGATGGTCCCGCGTCGATGTGGCGGTATGCCGATGTTCTGCCGGTACACGATTCCGGCAACATCATCACTCTCGGTGAAGGGATGTCGCCGATGTTGCCCGCGCGACGGTTGGGCGAGCGGCTGAAATTGAACCATCTCTGGGTGATGGACGAATCGCAAAACCCGACCGGATCATTTAAAGCGCGTGGGATGAGTGCAGCAGTCAGTAAGGCCGTTGAACTGGGTGCAACGCAATTGTGTCTGCCGTCGGCGGGGAATGCGGCCGGTGCGGCCGCGGCATATGGCGCCATGGCCGGATGCCGCGTGCGCGTGTATATGCCCGATGACTCGGGCGACGCGTTCTTCAGTGAGTGCCGCACGTATGGCGCCGAAGTCCATGCGGTCAACGGATCGATTGCCGATTGCGGAAAGCAGATGGCCGCCGAATGTGATCCCGATGAATGGTTTGATCTGTCAACGCTCAAAGAACCGTACCGTCTCGAAGGCAAGAAGACGATGGGGTATGAGCTGTTCGAGCAATTCGACGGTTCCCTGCCCGATGTGATCGTCTACCCGACGGGCGGTGGCACCGGCCTGATCGGGATGTGGAAGGCGTTCGATGAAATGCAGCGCATGGGCTGGATCGGCCATGACCGCCCGAAGATGATCAGCATCCAGACCACCGGCTGTGCGCCGATAGTGCGTGCGTTTGAATCCGGTAGTGGCATTGCCGAACCGATTGCGAGTCCCCGGACCGCCGCGCTCGGACTTCGCGTCCCGTCGGCGGTGGGCGATTTCCTGATCCTGCGGGCGATCCGTGCATCGCAGGGTGCTGCCATCGCCGTCACCGAAGAGGAGTGGCATGACGGGCAGATCTGGCTGGGAGAAGAC
>WJJR01000040.1 GCA_014729565.1 Candidatus Zixiibacteriota bacterium
AGCCCGACGTCGGCACACCCGGCCCACGCCCTCTCGCCATATGGGCCCTCTACCAATCGGTATCGGCGGATTTGGTATGAGCTTGTGGCCCCTGGCATGGAACGGAGAGGGTGCCCCGACGCTCTCGCTCTGCGCTGCGTAGCTATGCAGAGCAGGGTTACGGCTTGCCGCTACGCGGCTTGTTGGATATTGTTCAGGGGCGCCCGACAACAACCATCTACGACGACACCACCGGCAACGGTATCTTCGAACCGTCCCGTACCGGCTCTTTATCCTGTCCCCGGAAGTTGTCCAGGCTCGACGCCCGGCGAACACAGGCGACCGTGCACGTTTCCTCGCAGCCTTTGCGGGTGGAAAAGTAGCGGCGGGCGTGGTCTTTGGTGTATTCGAGCAGCGGAATGCCGGGGTCGTTGCGGCGCTGGCTGCAGTACGAGACAATTCCGAATTCATCGACATACAGGTAACGCGCGCCGGCGCGGCACTTCCAGTCGCTCTGGCCGGTACGGATCATTTCGTATTCCCAGCCCTCACCGAAACGGTGCGTGATCGTGCGTTTCCGGTGCCCCTGCATTTCGTTGTAGAGCGGTTCGAGCTGGTCGTGTTCGAGCAACCCCGGATCGAGCGAACCATCCTCACCGTGCAGCAGCCCGACGGTCATGTAGAATCCCATCTCGCGCACTTCGCGGGCCAATTCACGCGTTTCCTCAATCGGACAGGAGCCGAGCACCGCATTGATGTTCACTTTGAATGTCGCATTCTTCAGGTGCACCAGCTTCTTCTTCAACAGGTTCCAGGACTTCTGCGAGGTGTCGTTGGCGTTGATGTTGTCGATCGACATCTGCATCAGTTCGAGGCCCGATGCGTTGAGGCGACTCACCCAGTCGTCGGACAAGAGATAACCGTTGGTGATGGATGTACACACCATGCCGCGTGACACGACGTGCGCGATCAGATCGTCCAAATGCGGATGCAACAGCGGTTCGCCGCCGGTGAAAGTGATTACCAACGTGCCCATATCGGCGAGGTGATCGATGTATTGCTTCAGCGTGTCGGTGTCGACCGGGGGTGAAAAGGTATCATACTCGTTGCAGTAGCCGCAGCTCAGATTGCAGCGCCGCGTGACGACCACCTGGGCCAGGACCGGCCGGGTCGGATCGGCGAGCAACTGTAGTCCGCGGCTCCAATTCTTCCATGAATACATGCGGTGAATTCCCTTCCTGATGTCTATGCAAAGGTCGTCGGCTACCGTCCCTCAGCCAAGAATAAAGAAGTGGCCGGGAGACATCAATGTATACCATTAAAATCCTGGTTTGAGTGCGATGCAGCATCCAGGGAGTCCCGCCCTAAGGGTCTGTCGACAAGGGAGATAGGCCGTTAAGGAGCGCGCAGGCATCCTGTCCTGTGTGCGGGGGAGGCGAAGCACTTTCAAGGCGGGCACGGCAGGCCGTGCCCCTACGACAGTTCAGCTCATTCGCTATAGACAGGAATTGATAGATGGGGCACCCCATGTACAAAAAAAGGCGGCCGGAATGGATCCGGCCGCCTGGAATCGCCAATGCTCACCGGGAGGTTTGCCCTCCCATCAACATTATTCTTCTTTCTTCTCTTCAGAGGCTTCGCCCTCGTCGGCGCCCTCGGCACCTTCACCCTCAGCACCTTCGGCGGCTTCGCCCTCGGCCTCGCCTTCCTCGCCCTCAACCTCGGTCGGTTCGCGCATCACGGTCGGCGGCACGACGGAGACGATGGTTCGTTCCGGAGCTGTTACGAAGGTCACCTGCGGCATATCGAGATCACTGACGTGAATCGCGTCGCCAACATCCAAATGGTTCACATCGACGTCGATCTTGTCGGGAATATCTGCCGGCAGAGACTCCACTTCGAGTTCACGAAACACATGCTGAAGGATGCCCCCACGGTCCTTAACGCCAGTGGGAACACCGATGATATTGACCGGAACGGTGACAACAATCGGCTTCGTCGCGGAGATGTGCAGGAAGTCGACATGCAGGATATCACCGGTCAAGGGGTCATGCTGGATGTCGCGGAGGAGCGCCATCTGCGGCTCACTGCCACCATTGCCTACGGTCAAATCGACGATAATCTGCTCCGAGGTCGATTTGCGGAGGATCGCGGTCAGTTCCCGCTCGACCAGGTCGAGTGCCTGGGGCCGAGTGCTTTCGCCGTACATCACACCGGGGACCCGGCCGGCCGCGCGAAGCTTGCGCGCCACGCCTTTCCCGGTCTTAGTACGCTCTGTAACTGTTAACGGAATTGCCTTCATTGCCTACGACTCCTTCATGAACCCCTAATACGTGCAAATCGTGCGGATTGCGGGGGAAATCTCGCTATCTGAATCTAGTGATCGTCTAAGATGCGAACGGGATAATCCTGGATGTCTTCCGGGAGGTCCGGGAGGGCATCGAACAACTCCGAGACCGATTCCTCATGAGTGATTCGTCCAATTGCCTCGGCGAACAAGGAGGCCGTCGAGACGAGATGGATACTGCTGGGCAGTTCGCGTTGCGACACGTCGATCGTGTCCGCCACGACCAGCCGCGTAATCGGTGATTCCTCAATACGTTCCAGCGCCGGGCCGGACAGGACCGGGTGGGTACAGCAGGCATAGACCTCGTTCGCGCCATTCTCACGGACAGCCTTGGCGGCCTGGGTCAGCGTGCCGGCCGTGTCGACCATATCATCCCGCAGGATAACGGTCTTGTTTTCCACTGAGCCGATGATGTTGAGCACCTCGGCCCGGTTTTGCTGCGGCCGCCTCTTGTCAACAATTGCCAGCCCGCAGTTGAGGGTCTTGGCAAACGCCCGTGCCATCTTAATCGAGCCAACGTCCGGCGACACCACGATCGGATTATCGATATTCAACTTCAGAAAATACTCGTTGAATACAATCGCCGAGTACAGGTGGTCTGACGGGATATCGAAGAATCCCTGAATCTGCGAGGCGTGCAGATCCATCATGAGCACCCGATCGGCCCCGGCGGCGGTGATCAAATTGGCAAACAGCCGGGCCGTGATGGACACGCGCGGCTGATCCTTACGGTCGGCACGGGCATACCCGTAGTAGGGGATCACGGCGGTGATCCGCCGCGCCGAGGCCCGCCGCGCCGCCTCGATCAGCATCAGCAACTCGATGAAATTCTCGGCCGGGGAGTTCGTCGATTGGACGATAAACAGATCCGAGCCGCGGATATTCTCATTGATCTTCACGAACACTTCGCCATCGGAAAACTTGCTGACCGTGCAGGCCGTCAACGGCCGGTCCAGGTGTTCGGCGATGCGCTGGGCCAGCGGGCGGTTGCCGTTTCCGGCAATGATTCGGAGTTTGGTGTCCATCATGATGCGCCTCAATAAAGCGATTTTTGCGGCCGGATCAAGCTGGCTGGGGCGCCAGGATTCGAACCTGGGATGCAGGCTCCAAAGGCCCGTGTCTTAACCGCTTGACGACGCCCCAGTTGGGTCAATCCCTGCTAAGATACGAGTCGGTTATGCGATTATTGGCCTGTCCGTGCGATCTGGGGTCCTCAGCGGGCGGACACGGCGAACACAGACCCCAGGGTTGTCGAACGTCCGCGTGAAGTCAACAGTTTACGAATTGTCGGTCCCATCAAACGGCTGTCCGAGCGAGTCGGTTGATTGTTCGGCGGTGACCCGTGACCCGTCATTCCGGGACGCGCTGACCCGACTGACGCTGTTCTTGAGTTCGTCCTCGTAGGCCGCCAGGACCGCCTCTTCGATCTTCTCACGCATCCGGTTGTTGATCGGATGGGCGATGTCCTGGTGCGTGCCATCACCGCGCTTCCGTGACGGCATCGACACAAAGTAGCCGTTGTTGCCGTTGATGATCTTTAGTCCGCGAATCACAAACTCCTCGTCGAAGGTGATATTCGCGAACGCTTTTAGTTTGTCCTCGTTGCGTAGTGTGATGCGGACTTCGGTGATCTCCACGGGCTGCTCCTTCCGGTCACAGGCGCATTGGACAAAGCGTAGTCGTTACGACGACCGACCGACCATCTGAACAACGAGAGCGTCGGGTGTATCCACCGGCTGTGCCGTTAGCACCCGGACTCCTTCGTTGCGGGTCTGCAATGTTTCGACAGTGTCGTTGCCCGGCCACTCCCGAAACACGCCGACAACCGTCGGTCCGCTGCCTGTTACAAACGCACCCTCGGCACCCGCCTCCCGGAGTTGCTGCATATATCTGAACAACTCCGGATGTCGGCTGGTCGCAACGACCTCTAAGTCGTTGCGGCACTGCCGGAGGGCGGCAAAGAAGCCTTCCTCATCACCACACACGTGAAAGCTATTTTTGGTATCGCGGTATGTCAAGGTCAATTGGCGGTAGATCTCCGCCGTGCTTAAGTGAAATGGGGGTATGATGAGGATGACCCACCAATCGGAATAGAGGGAAACCGGTCGGATGATCTCCCCGCGACCCGTTGCCAATGCACTGGGGCCGTTGAGGAAAAACGGTACATCCGACCCAACGGATCCTGCCAATTTCGCCAATCGCTCCTCGCCCACGTCGAGATCATAAAGCAGGGATGCAGCCCGGAATGCCGCCGCGGCATTGGAGGATCCGCCGCCTAAACCCGCGGCAATCGGAATTGCTTTCTTGATAGTTATATGCAAGTGAAGCTCGTGATCGATTTCACGCTCAAGTGCGCGAAGCGCCCGGACAATCAAGTTGCTCTCATCGGTCGGAAACTCGGAGCGCGACTGTTCGTGATCGTGCAGTGACGCGACGCGAAGACGAATACCGCCGTCGGAGTCCGCCACAAAATCCAGCTCATCGTACAGATTGAGAGCCACCAGGACGGTGGACAGTTCATGGAAACCGTCGTCGCGGCGGGACTGGACGGTCAGTCCGAGATTGATCTTGGCAGGGGACAGAATGCGGCAACGCTCGGCCACGGTCACACTCCGAATGTTTTCCAGACCAGGGACGATAAGCGCAGACGAAAGAGTGCGCCCTCCTGATCGTGACCGTCGACGTTGCCCACATTGGTCGTGCGTTGGTATCCCGCCAGCATATCGAGAATCAACGTTCCACCAAGCTGAATATGCGGTCCGAGGGCAACCGTCGCTCGCCGTTCGACGATCCCCGACGGAAACGGAACATTCTTCGGCACCGTTCCGGCTTGCTCGCTGTCGATGCGATTCTCACCGTGCCGCACGTACTCGAATAAACCACGCACATCGAACCATTTGGAATGATGCCACGTCGGACGAAGTGTCATACGATCGGCATCGGTACCCAGAGTCGCGCCAATGCCGATGACATGGCCATCGAGCGAACGGTGATGATAGTAGCGATTCCAGGGGCGTGACTGGCCGTAGACAAAGGTATTAATGCGCTGATACTCCGCGGTGATCAGCAGACGGTGTTGCGGGTCCGGTGTCCAGGCCGTGCCAATGAGGACGCCGATCTGTTGCGGTTCGCTGTGAAAATCAATCTGAAAGTCATCGATCATCCATTCGCCGTAGACTTCGAGGCGATTCAGGGGACGCCACGACAACTCGAAATTCCAGAGCGGATTGTCATTTGTATCATTGTTCAACTGTTCCCAGTAATAGGGCACAATGGGGTTCAGGTAATTGAGTGCCCATGGACGGTCGACACCGCCGAAGACAATCACCTCCGACACCGCCAGTTCGAGATTGTGTCGTGGACGCCAGTTAAACCGATGGCCGATCAGGTAGCGGTTCGCTTTGCCCACTTCGGGGACCAACATCGAGTCGAGCATCGTTGCGACAAGTTGGAACGACCAGGTGGTGGAGCGATAAAGAAGTCGCAGTCCGTTAAACGGCGGGGAGTGATTCGACATCAGCATGGCATCAATCGGTGACCGTCCCCAACGCCAGTATTCGCGTCCAAATGCTCCGGTGAACCGCCCAACATGTCCCGTGAGCACGGCCTGCTCGAGCCAGGCGGTGAAGTGCTCCTTCCAATACTCGCCGTGGAATTGTGAATCGTGACGTCCGTCGGTGTCAACGCGCAATCGTGCACGTGTGGCAAACGACCGTCCCACACCGAATGAACCGACGGCGTCGAATCCGGCGCGATTGCGTGCCGCACCATGACGAATCTGATCAATGTGGGCGGTCGGTCCGATTCCCAGTCGCACGAACTCGTCGCCATCGTCATTCCGTTCCGTTCGCAGCTCTTCGCGGAATTCATCACGGAGACGGTCGATCAGGATACGGTCGCCCAATGGATAGGCCCGATCAGCAACAGCGATCTGCTCCAAATAAGACGCCACCGCGCCGCGCGTGTACGGACGCGTGTGCAGGAGCAACTCAGGGAAGTGGCCGCGCGACGACAACGCGAAGACGGCATCGTAAATCCACGAATCGATCGAGATGTCTTGAGCCGGACTGCCTCCGGCAAACGCGATTCCCGGTATCACCACGAGAACGGCACAAACCAATGTCAGGGCGACCTTCATGTTGGCGAGAGTAGCGGAGCCCGTGCGACCGGTCAATGCCAAACCGCCTCGAGAGCGTGAGGCGCAAATGTATGGGACTGGTCCCAGACTCTATTGTCTCCGATTTCGAATGAAACTCCCTTGAAGGTGCAGTGGGTCGCTGTATCCCGTTGTACGCCAATGTGTTGTTGGGATGCGCCAGGATCGATGGCGGGCCCAAAACGGGAATGCCATTTGCAGCTCGTCATTACTGCGCCAGACCACCTGAGAAAGGACATTTTGTCGTGCGCATCGGGAGTGCCATCTACCAGTTATCGGAGATCCAGCGGACCAGCCGGTCCGCGCGCGTTGAGCGCGAGCGATCCCGTCCCGTCCACGACAACCAGGACACTCCCGGCGCATCTCGACCGAGGTTGTCAGCGGAGCAGGCTCCCTCCGTCGATAGAACACAACCGACACTAGCGGGATTGCTGCGGGAGCATTTCATCAGCGAAGTGCGCCGACGCGACCGCGATGGTGATGGCTTTCTGAATCGTCGTGAATACGGCGGCGTCGCCGAGGACTTTCAGCGACTGGATCGTGATGGGGATGGGTTGATCCGGGCGCAGGATCTGATTCAGGAAGCACTGCACCGCAGCCCGCAACTGGCCGACGTCGTCGCCGGTCGCTGGGCGCCCATCTACAACCGCATACTCAACGCCAGAACTGGGGAAGAAGACGACCTTGTCTCGGCCATCCATCAGGGGGTGGCCGATGTTGACGATGCCCAAGCCCCTGATCGTCAGGATGTGGCGGGAGCAGGGGCAGGTCATGGCTCTGAGGCCCAGCCAGGTACCCCGACTGAACTCTTCGTGGAGTTTGTCTCTGAGCATAAGGATCTCACGGGCCTGCACCAGCGACTCCAGGACCTGGCGGACCGCTTAGGCCGTCATCAATCGTATCCGTCGGTTGACCTCATCGCCTAGCATTGTGTCCCGGAAATCCACTAGGTAAGTGATCCCGTGTCAGCCCGTATGTGGCGTCATCCGCCCTCGGGTGACGCCTTGTCGGGGAGGGAGATAGCGGTCACACGGGGTCGCGTAACCGCACTACGGACATCACCGGTTTCGTTGACCTGTCTCCAGAACACGACACCAGGCGAGTTGAAATACCCGCATCATCGTCGCGTAGGTCCGGATCTTCGCCGGACCGGTGCGGCTAAGAACCGGACCTGCGCGAGGTTACAATTCACTCACTTGGTGGCTGAGTGTGGTCCGGAAACAAGACACGAATTTTTCAACATGCGCCCTAAAGCGAGACACTGATTAAGCCTACGATTCCGCCGATATCTCCAGTAGTGCCATGGAGAAGACACGTTTCATAGATTTCGGTGACGACGAACAGAGAGCGGCGGCTGAGCAGTCGCCGATAATCTCGCGCGTGCGCGAGTTCTGCCACACGTGGGAGCGGGCGGTCAAGACCGTCTGCCTCTATCCGCCGACAAATCCGCTTCCCGACGAATTCCGTTCCAAGTTCTTCGACGCGCTCGAACGTCTGCTCGATGACGTAGGGGCCATCAGCTTCGCCGTCACGGACACCGCGCTCACTTACGAGGGCACCGAGGTGCACGGCCATCTCGATTCCGAGGAGAATCTCGCGTTTCTCATGTTTCGCGATGGCATCAACAAGCTCACGTTCGAGACCGGAGTTGGGAGAGACGAGTCGACACGGTTTCTAAATGCCGTGGCCGATGTTTATTCATCGCCCAATGCCCAGGTCGATTTGGTGAACCGTCTGTGGCAGGAAGCGCTCCCGCATATCAAGTACCACACCCTCGATCGTGTGGTCGAGGGTGCGTATATCGAACTGGCCGACGACGATCTGCTGCATGACCGTCATCGCGAATTCCTTGGTGACGCGGACTCACACGAGGACGGCGATCACGAGTACGAGCAACCGCCGCGGGAGCCGTATGCCGGCGTTCAGTCCGACCGGTATCAGCACGTGATGGATGTCTTCGGCGACGTGTCCCGTCTGTCCTCGGTGGAACAAGCCGAAGTGCAATCACAGGCCGAGATCGAGCCGCCTGAAGCCGCCGAGTTGATGGGCCTCGAGATCATCTTCGACATCCTCCTCATGGCCGATCACCCGCGCATCGTCGAGGATACCATTGCCGTCACCGAAAAGCAGTTTTCCGAATCGGTGAAGAGTAACCGCTGGGGCATGGTCCGGTACATTCTGGAACAGTGGAACGAAACAGCGCCGCGAACGCCAGCGAGTGCTTCAAAACAAATCCAATCGGCCCGATTGCGTGCCGCCGACAATCGTTACTTCGATGCGCTCTCGCAGTATTTGAACGACAACCCGCAGTGTGATTTGAGTGAAGTGCGCGGCGTATTGCAGGGATTTGGCAGCAGCGCCCTGACACACACCACCGCCATGCTCGGTGTGCTGGAACATCGGTCGGCACGACTCATGGTCTGTGATTACCTGTCCGAACAGGGCGGCGATGCCATCGACCTGATTGGCGGATTTGTCTACGACAAGCGATGGTTTGTGGTGCGCAACGTTGCGATGGTGCTGGGCGAGATCGGCAGCCACCGCGCATTGACGTTTCTGAAGCGATCCGCCAAACACGCCGACAGCCGTGTCCGGCTCGAAACGTTGAAGTCGCTTCAGAATATCGATGCTCCGGAGTCGCACAAGACCATGCTGGAGTACCTCAACGACAATGACGAATCGTTGCGGCGACGCGCCGTTCGTGCCCTGGGGGAGACGCGATCGCAGATCGTGGCCGACGCGTTGGAACGGCGAATCAACGGTACCACACCGACGAGCCAGAATCCGGAAGCACTGCGTGAACTCTATATTGCCTATGCGCGCACCGGGGGAGACCAGGCGGTACGGCTGCTGACCGAACTCGCGCGCAAGTCGCCGTTTTTCAGTCGCAAACGGTGGCTGCCGATTCGACTGTCGGCGATCTATGCCCTTTCGCAATCGCCGGAATGGGAGGCGCGGGCGCAGCTTGCGGAGTTGACCGCGTCACGCACGCGCGAAATCGCACGGGCCGCGCATGACGCCGTCGAACGGTGGTCGCATGGTCAAAATGCGAAACACCCCGTACACACCGACACCGATGAGGATGTGTCCGATGCCTGAGGCGCCACGGTCGAATCTCACCAGCCCGAATGTCGAGGCCGACGAGAAGACGCTGCATCTGCTGAAGTCGCTGTTGTCGGCGTGGCAGGCGGCCGCGATTTATGACCAGAACAACAACGCGTTCCGGTCGCGTCGCCACGAATTGCGCGAGTCGATGAACGCCGTCGCCCCCGGCGGCGGAACCTGCCGTATCGACTATCAGGGCGGGTACATTTTCTTTAACGGAACACGCCTGAACTACGACCGCGAGTTCTCCTTTGGCCGCGCGCTCGCCTTCCGGCTTGGAGGACTGCGTCTGGGCAGTCTGAATATCGACACCGACGTGGCCCCGGAAACGCTGGATCAAGCCCTGTTCGCGTTGGCACAGACCGACACACGTCTGGACGATCCGTTTGCCGCACTGCAGGAGACGTGGACGTCGCTCGGGATCGACGGGATCAGCATCGAGCCGATGAGCGACTCAGCCGAGGAACAGGAGGACACGCCCGAAAGCGAAGCCGAGCGTGAAGCACGACGCCGTCGCCGGGCACACGCCATGGTGCAACGGGCGGAGACGGTCGTTCACGAAATGTGGGATCGCGTACGCGACCGCAATTCGTTCGATGCACCGGCCACGCAACGCGTGGTGCATTTGTTGATCGATCAGATTGCTCACGACGAACCCGCGCTGATGGAGTTCGCGTCCCTGCGCGATTTTGACGAGTACACCTATTATCACTCCGTCAGTGTGGCGATTTACTCGATCGCCGTCGGCATTCGACTGGGATTCAACCGTCATCGGCTGACGCAACTTGGGATGGCGGCGTTGTTCCACGACATCGGCAAAGTCAAACTCCCGAAGGATCTGATTACCAAACCCGACGAGTTCAACGACGACGACTGGGTTGAGATCAAACGCCACCCGACGCTCGGCGCGCTGACATTGGGCAATCTACGGCATATCGATGCCGACACGGCCACCGCGATTGCCGGTGCGTTTGAACATCATCTCCGGATCGACATGACCGGCTATCCGGAACTCTCGCAACCGCGGATGCTGCACATCTTCTCACGCATTATTGCCCTGTGCGACGCCTTCGATGCGATGACATCGGGACGTGTGTACCAGAAAGGCCACATCTCGCCCGACGAAGCGCTACGTCGTCTCATCCATAAGGGACGACAGTGGTACGATCCGATTGTCGTCAAAGCGCTGGTCAATGTGCTCGGGATTTTCCCGGTCGGAACGTTGGTGCGGCTGTCGGACAACGCCATGGCCGTTGTCACGCAGTGCAACAACGACGATTTGTATGCGCCCGATGTTCTGATTATTCGCGATTCGGAGGGCATGCCGGTTCGCCGGATGGCCCGTGTGGCCGGACAAGAGGCCGACTCTCCCGACGCCGCAGCGCATATCACCGAGGTGCTGAACCCGGAGACGGAGTGCATCAAGGTTGAGGATTACATCGCATTGAATTACCAGGTACCGGATGAGTTGGCCATCGATTGACCCACGCTAATGCAATTTGAATCTGATGGGGTGCGTTTAAATTGCTCGACGGCTAATTAGAATCGAACCGTTGAGCAGGTAACCAGGGAGCTATTCCTCAGATCATGTCATCCCCGCAAGCACTTCGCGGGAGCGAAGTGCGCAAGCGGGGATCCAGTGTCTTTGTGTCCCAACCGAGCCGAAAAAACGGATTCCTCCGCCGCAACGGACGCGAATGTGAGGAGGGAATTCTGGCGACCTAACGGTTGAAGTACCAAAACTTGAAGGTCCGGGATGCACTAATGCAATCGGCAGATACAGTTCACAATCGCCCTAGTCCCCGATTTTCAAGACGGCCAGGAACGCTTCGGGCGGCACATCGATCGATCCCACGCGCTTCATGCGCCGCTTACCTTCTTTTTGCCTTTCCAGAAGTTTGCGCTTACGCGTCACGTCACCACCGTACAGTTTCGCGGTGACATCTTTGCGCAGCGGTTTGATCGTCTCGCGCGCGATCGGTTTGCCACCGCCAATGGCGGCTTGAATGACGACTTCGAACTGTTGCCGGGGGATCATCTCTCGCAACGTTTCGCACATCTTGCGGCCGATGCGATAGGCACTGTCCCGGGGAACGATGCTGGATAGTGCGTCGACTGTTTCACCGGCCAAACGCAGTTCCAGTTTCTCCAGTGGACTGGTGCGGAACTCGAGGAAATCATAGTCGAGCGAACCGTAACCACGCGTGACCGATTTCAGCCGGTCGTAGTAATCGAACACGATTTCGGCGAGCGGAATATCGAAAATCAACCGCGCCCGTTCACCGGCGACGTACTCGGTGTTCAGGTACTCGCCGCGTTTGCCTGTCGTGAGGGTCATGACGGGGCCGACGAACTCGTTGGGGACGACGATGTGTGCGCGCACGTACGGTTCGGCGAGCGACTCATAGAGCCCGCGGTGCGGCACTTCCGACGGGTTGCTGACGCTTGTAACCGTACCATCGGTCATTGTCAGTTCGTAGCGCACATTGGGCACGGTCGCGACAATGTCCTGGCCAGATTCGCGTAAGAGCCGCTCTTTGACGATTTCCAGGTGCAATAAACCGAGGAAACCGCAGCGAAACCCAAACCCGAGCGCCTGCGACTGCTCCGGCTCGAACGACAACGAGGAATCGTTCAATCGAAGTTTTTCCAGTGCGGAACGGAGATCGCCGAATTTGTCGGCGTCCGATGGATAAATGCCCGAGAACACCATTGGCTTGATCACCTGGAAGCCGGGCAGACGTTCCTTGGCGGGATTGTCAACGGTCGTCATTGTGTCGCCGACCCGCGCTTCGTGGATGTCGCGGATGTGTGCAGTGACAAAACCCACTTCGCCTGTGTTCAACCGTCCGACTTTGACCGGTGTCAATTGCAGATAGCCCACCTGGTCGGTCTCATGATCACCGGGGTGGGCGAAAAACTTGATCCGTTTACGCGCATCCAGCGACCCGTCGACGATCCGGACATAGGCGATGACACCGTGATACGAATCGTACTGGGAGTCGAAGACCAGGGCCCGCAGCGGCGCCTCCGTGTTGCCGAAGGGCGGCGGAACGTGATGAACGATCTCTTCTAACACCGCCTCACAATTCAAGCCGCTCTTGGCTGACACGCGGATCACCGACTCCGGATCACAGGAGAGCAGTTGAGCGACTTCTTCGGCATAATAGTCGGGGTCGGCGGCGGGGAGATCGATCTTGTTAAGAACCGGGATGATCTCCAGGCCGGCCTCGATGGCCAGGTAGGCATTCGCAACTGTTTGGGCCTGAATGCCTTGCGCGGCATCGACGACCAGAATCGCTCCCTCGCACGCCGACAGGGCTCGCGAGACCTCGTAGTTGAAGTCGACGTGCCCTGGTGTATCGATCAGGTTGAGCGTGTACTCGTTGCCGTCCTTAGAGTTATAGAGCATCCGGATCGCGTGGGACTTGATCGTGATCCCGCGTTCCTGCTCCAGATCCATGCTGTCGAGTACCTGCTTGCGCATTTTGCGCTCCTCGACTGTCTTGGTCAGTTCCAGAAGACGGTCGGCCAGGGTCGACTTGCCATGGTCGATGTGGGCGATGATCGAAAAGTTGCGAATGTGGTCCTGCGCCATACTCCTCCCAATAAGGTCGCCTATAGTACGTTGCCGGACGCTGAACTACAAGCGGTCACGGTGAGATTTCCAATTCAACGACGTCAACGATAATGGGTCGTAGGGGCGCACATCCGTGCGCCCCTACGATCAGGCTGTACTGAGGGCAACAAAACGCCCCCGGTCCGACGGGGAGGACCGGGGGCGCAAACTGCCTGCTGTGGGGGCGAGCTACTTCAAAAGCATCATCTTCTTCGCGTCGATGAAGTGGTTGGTCGTGAGGCGATAGAAGTACATACCGCTCGCCAGTTCACGGCCGTTCTTATCGCGCGCGTTGAATTGGATGGTGTGGATGCCCTCCGGACGATACCCGTCTATGAGCGTGCGTACACGTCGTCCGAGCACGTCGTACACATCCAAACGTACATGGCCGCCTTCGACCATGGCGTAGGTAATGTTCGTGCCGGCGTTGAACGGGTTCGGGAAGTTCTGGTGGAGTGCATACGTGGTCGGCACCGCCGCGGCCGGCTCGATCATCGTCCGGCCCTTGAGCGATTTCGCATCTTCGTCGAGTGACGCAACCGCCATACCACCGGCGGCCTTGATATCGCCGGCGGCACCCCAGACGACATAGGAAACCACTTCGGTGATGTGACCCACTTCACTGTCGCCGGACTGCTCTTCTTCGATGAACACTTCGACCGACGTGCCGCTCAAGTTGCGATAGCGCGTACCGCATGTGTTGCCGCCATCGTACGTGTCGTCATGGCACAGGAAGACAGGGCTGCTGCCGACACCGCCGGCGAAGTTGATCGTGTACCAGGCGTCGGTTACGGAGTTGCTGGTCCGGCCGGCTTCAAACGACACGCCGTTATTGGTACCGCCACCCTGGCCGATGGCAACCCAGGCCACTGTTTCGTTGGCATGCACACCGTCGGCGGCTTCTTCCTCCTGCAGCTTAATCTGGAAGCTGCTGCTGCCGAGATTGCGTGTGCGTGTGATAACCGCCGCGGCATCGTTTTGACTGGCGACACCGGTAATCAACGTTGGCGCCGAACTGAACGACTGGTTGAAGTTGATCGTGGTGAAGCCCGTACCAATTGTCGCGGTACCGGCTTCGATCAGAGTACCGTCTTCGAGCGTATGGGTACCCGCTTCGAGGACAAAGTACGGGCAGTCCTCGGTGGTGTGGTTACCGTCGTGATAATCCCACTCCTCCATCTGCCACTCGAAGCTCGTGCCGGACACGTTGCGCACGCGCAGATGCGTCTTGTGTCCGCCGTTCGTCGTCAAACCGCGCATTACAACCACCGGATTGGTGTAACTGTTGGTCAGATTGACCGTGTACCAGTCGGCGCCGTTGCCGGTTTGGTTGCGTGTCTCCACGCCCACTTCACCAATGACCGTCGATACCGGCGGTTCGGTGACGGTGATGTAGTCGGTTTTGGTTTCGGTGTCATTGCCGCAGGCGTTGCTCACCGTCAGCGCAACGGTGTAGGTGCCGGCGGCATTGTACGTGTGTGACGGATTCTGTGATGTCGATGTGCCACCGTCACCGAAGTCCCACGACCACGATGTCGGGTTTCCGGTTGATTGGTCGGAGAAGTCCACCTGTAATGGATAGTCACCCGACGTCGGCGAACCACTGAATTCAGCCGTCGGCGGAGCACTCACCGTGATATAGTCGGTCTTGGTTTCGGTATCCGAGCCACCCGGACCGGTCACGATCAACGCGACCGTGTAGGTACCCGCTGAATTGTACGTGTGTGACGGGTTCTGCGCCGTCGAGGTGCCGCCATCGCCGAAATCCCAGCTCCACGACGTGATGTCGCCGGTCGATTCGTCGGTGAAGGTCACATCCAACGGAGCGCAGCCCGACGTCGGTGTGCCCGAGAAGGCTGCCACCGGGGCCGGAGTGGACGCGGTGACGCTGATGTCATCAAACGCCTGGCCGTCGGTGGTGAGGCTGTAGTTGTCGTACTGCTGGAACTTGATGACAAACGTGCCGGTCAGGCTCAGACCGTTCGAGCCGGCCAACTGGTCGACATCGAGATTGATCTGCGAATACGACGACGTACCATTGGTCAAGTCGTACACTTTCGTAAAGCTTGTGCCGCCGTCATCCGAGAAGAACACACCATCCTGCGTGTGCGACTCGTCACTGAATTCCTTCCAGTAGAACGACAGATCGACATCGGAGTAGCCGGACAGATTGACCCGCAGCCACGCTTCATTCTGTGCGTACTGGCTGCCGTTGGTGTTGTCATCCATCGTCAGGTGATAAGTGCCACGCGGCGTGTACGACGTCGTGATCTGAATCCGTCCTTCTCTATTGCTGCTCTGCGTGAACCAGTACTGGTCAAGGGACCCGGACTCGAAGCCGGTGCTGTATGGCAGCATCGCATAGTCTATGGTCGGTTCCGTGACCGTGATGTAGTTCGTTTTCACTTCCTGATCCGAGCCGCACGCGTTCGTGGCTGTCAGTGTCACCGTGTAGGTTCCGGCGCTGTTGTACGAATGCGTCGGGTTTTGCGCGGTCGACGTGCCACCGTCGCCAAAATCCCAATCC
>WJJR01000347.1 GCA_014729565.1 Candidatus Zixiibacteriota bacterium
CAATGGCTCACACGCGATTGTCCCGGAATATCACCTCCGGCTACACGTAGTACTAGTAGACCGCATCCTCGCTCGTCAGTACGGAAACTGTTCTGTTCGGCTGGTGCATGAACTGCACCGCAACGGCGAGGTGTAGCCATACGAGAGGGGGACACAATGATCGCGACAGATTCGGCGATCGGGGCAATCGAGCTGAAACGGCAATACCAGTCATCAATGGTATCGGCGCTGATTTTGGCGGCGTTGTTTCATCTCTGTCTGGTCAGTGCGGCGTTGATCTGGGATGAAGCCTCGGGAGTTCCAGGACCACCGCCGGGGACATCGGGTGAAACGGAAGGGCAGATCATTCTGAGACCATTGCCCCCACCGCCACCGATCGATGCCGAGACCCTGAAGAAGCTGGCAGGATCCCCACCGGTCGAGTTCTCCGCTGGGTCGATTCCGGTGCCCACACCGGATGAATTTGTGATCGAAGAGCCGGCATTTCCGACCAAAGCGGAGTTGGCCTCATACAACGCCGGACAGTCCTTGCCCGGGCTTGGTCCGTTCGGTGAACCGGGGGGAACAGGTGACGCATCCGGTCTGGCCGTTGTCGACTACCCGAAGCCAGAGGACTTTGTGGTGGTCGACACGATGCCGGTCCTGGTGAAGTTGGTTGAGCCTGAGTATCCCGAGGTCGCTGTCCTCACCAAAGTGCAAGGTGCGGTTTGGATTCAGGCGTTGGTGGATATCGATGGGTCGGTGAAGAAGGCCAGAGTGCTCAAACATTCGGATACAAAGGTCGGATTTGAAGAAGCGGCGGTGTCGGCGGCCTACGAGTGCAAGTATCGTCCTGCGCTTCAGAACAACCGCCCGGTGGCGGTTTGGGTTGCCTACAAGGTTCAGTTCAAACTGGCAGAGCATCAATAAGATACACTTTCCAGCCCGTCCCGACACTGGCACAATCCGGTTGACCCTTCCGGCTCAAACGCGCTTACTGTACGCATCATGAGCCCAGGGTCAGCCGGTACGATTTTCAGTCTACGCCGCGAGATGGTGGAGATCGGCGCACGCCTCTACGAGCGCGGGCTGATCGTGGCCTCGGAAGGGAACCTCTCGGCCCGGCTCCCCGACGGCAGGGTCCTCGTGACTCCGGCGGGGATGTGCAAAGGGCGGATGAAGCCCGAAGACCTGGTGGTCGTCGAACGCAGTGGCGATCATGCGCAGGGAACGCGCAAAGCATCGTCCGAAGTGAAAATGCATCTGGCCGCGATCATTGCACGCGACGATGTGCACGCCTGCGTCCATGCGCATCCACCGTATGCTACGGCCTTCGCCGTCGCGGGCATTCCCTTGCTCGATTGTGTACTGCCCGAAGTGGTCGCTACTCTGGGGTCGATTCCCCTCACCGACTATGCCACACCATCGACACCCGAGGTCGGCGAATCGTTGATGAAGTACATCGAACAATACGATGCGTTTTTGCTGAAGAATCATGGTGTGCTGACGCTCGCTGGTGATCTCGAATCGGCATTTCAGAAGATGGAAACGGTCGAACGGTTGGCTCAGATCGTGCACTTGGCGCGCAGCCTGGGGAAAGTGGATACGTTATCGTGCCAGGATGTCGAAACGCTCTTCAACCTGACCGATCGCTTGCATTCACGATTCGGCGGCTCGGACACGCCGATCTGCGGCACCTGCCGTGTCGGTGATCCCGGGCACACTCACGAATAACACATCTCCATGCCTATCTCTGACCGCACACCCCTCATCGGACGCATCCAACTCGACCGTGCCGACCGTTTACAGCGGCTGCCGGTGGCGTTGGACGCCGATTTGGATCGTATTGCCGCACGAATGCGGCAGCGCGACGTTGAGGTGTTCGATCTGTCCCAGCGCATGGCGCCGCTCGCTTCGGAAACGCAAACACAGGTTGCCGTCTCGGATGGCGCTGTACTGGGACCGGCCGATCTCGACGACGTGTCCCAGTTGCGGGACGCGGTGGGACGGTGGTATCAAGAACGCTTTAATGTACGATTGAATTCAGAGACCGAGATTGAACTCGCCCCGAATGCCAGTGTGGCGGCCGCCTTGATTGCGCTCTCCTTCATCGATGCGGGTGATATGGCGCTGCTTCCCGACCCGGGTCCGCCGCTGTATCGCACCGCCGTGATTCTGGCCGGTGGCGGTGTCATTCCCTATCCGCTGTTGGAGCGCAACGATTACCTGCCGAACCTAGCGGCGATGGAAAATGGATTGGCGGGACGATTACGACTGTTGGTCGTGAACTATCCGAACGATCCGACCACCTCGATGGGCGATCTCAGCGTGTTTTCCGAGATCGCGACATTTGGTCGTAAGAACAACATCATTGTTTTATCAAATGGGTCATTCGCACACGCCGTCTCGGATTCGCAACGGCCGCACAGCCTGCTCGAGGTCCGCGGGGCACGCGGCAGTGTGGTGGAGTTGTGTCCATTTGATGACGCCTTTGGTCTGCCGGAATTGCCGTTGACCGCGGTCGCCGGCAATCGCGATGTCATCGCGGCGTTGCGATTCATGCTCGACGTCGCCGGTTTGCAGCCGTCGGCACGGCAGGTGGTGGCGGCGGTGGGCGTGTTGGATCAGGCCCGGGACATTTGTGCGGCCCGCACGAGCCGGCTACGGGAATCGCGCACTGTGATCAGTGACGCGTTATCGAAGCTGTCGTGGCGTGTCCGGTCATCATCAACCACACCGTTCATCTGGGCGGCCGTTCCGACCGCGATGGATATGAACGCGTTGTGTCGACGGTTGCTCCGCCGCACTGGCATTCGCGTTAAACCGGGAACGGCATTCGGCGAACGCGGTGAGGGATATGTGCGCATCACCCTTCCGGAGGATATTGGCACCGCCAACACCGTCGCCGAACGTCTCGGGAGCCACGCGCGTCTGTACCAACGCCGAATCCCGCGCGGCCGTCGCGCACGGCGCAAACGCCAATCCGACAACTAGCGACCACATCCCATCAACCGCCGGAGGACGCCCCCATTATGGCCAAAATTCGTTTGCAGAATATGATGTTTTACGGATACCACGGTGTGTCCAAAGCCGAGCGGGAAACCGGCCGTCGTTTTGAAGTTGACTGCGAACTCGATGTCGACATTGCCCCGGCTGCGACCAGCGATAAACTCGAAGAAACAGTCAACTACACGGCCGTCTATGATCTGATTGAACACATTGTGCAAGAGCGGAAGTTCAAGTTGCTGGAGTCGGTTGCCGTGCGGATTGCGCATGACATCGTCGAGCGCTTCGGCGTCGGGCGTGTGATCGTGCGCGTTCGCAAGCGCATTCCGCCGATTCCCGGCAATCTCGATTGCATTGAAGTCGAGTACGATTCGGCGAGCGATGGAGCCATGTCCAGCACCTCAGGATAGCCCGTTGGGAGGACACCACGACACCGGAGCAATCGTCACCGCATCGTGTATTCATCGGCTTGGGGTCAAACCAGGGCGACCGTGTGACTGTGATGTCGGAAGCTGTGCGACGGTTGTCGGAATCGGTCGTCAGTGGATCATTGCGATCATCGCAAATCTACGAAACCAAGCCAGTTGGCCCGACCGGTAATAATCCATTTCTGAATGCGGTCATCGAGTTTCAGACCGATTGGACGGCAGACGATCTGTTTCGGTTCATGCAGACAGTTGAATCCGATTTGGGGCGACGGCCGCCGCGCTCCGGCCCCCGGACCATTGACCTTGATATGTTGTTCTATGACGACCTGGTTCAGAGGACAGACTTTCTGAAGATCCCCCACCCGCGCTTGCATGAGCGCGACTTTGTATTGCGTCCCCTGGCCGATCTGGACCCCGAGTTGGTCCATCCAATTCTGAATCGCTCGATCCGCGATCTTCTTGATGACATCGTCGGCGAGTCATGCATTATTGGCGTGTTCGCGCCGGAGATTCCCGGACCGGATGAACAATGACATTGACCGCGAATGACAAGAGGCTGATTGCCGTTGAGGGATTGCCCGGCTCCGGGCACACCGACTTTGTCCGCTGGGCCGCCGAACAGCCGGACTGGTTCTCGGAGGTCGAGGCCGACTTGGGTGTTTTGCCGCCAATCGAGCGGAGTCCGTTATCGCATGTCTTGCAACGACTTGTCAGTCGATTCGAGACCCAACAGGCACGCGTCAGCACCGATTTGTTCCGCCGCTGCGTGATCACGGATTTCACATTCGACACCCACCGGCTGTGGGCGGAGTGTCTGCTCAATCAGCAGGAATTGGAACTCTATCAGCGGGTGGCCGGCGTAATGATCCCCGCGAGTATCACACCCGACCTGGTCGTGTACGTCCAGGCGCCGGTGCGTGAAGTGGTGCAGGCGTTGCGTGATGCCCACCCGTCGGTCGATCCCGACATCTGGAATCAACTCTGTCTGGCGTACGACAGCCACTTCTTCGCCTACGACGAGTCCCCCGTATTGGTGGTACGCCGCGATGAAGCCGGTGCTTTCCATGGGATTGGAACGAAAGAGGATCTCTGGGACAAAGTTCTCTCGTATCAGGGTGGCAAAACGTACTTCATGGGAGAGTCTGGTCTCTGGGATGGTGGCTCACCGGCCGGGGACTGAGGCGAACGTTACTACGTACCGACAGTCCATCCGAATCCCATCATGTCATCACATCCCGCACCAGCCGTTAATCATGATCGTCCCAACGATGAAGCCAAATCGCCGGGGAGGCGACCTGTGACGGTCACCGGCTTGCTGGAGATGAAACGCGCCGGTCAGAAGATCGCGATGCTGACCGCTTACGACTATTACACCGCGCGGATGTTGGACGAGTGCGGCATTGACGGGATATTGGTCGGTGATTCGGCCAACATGGTCTTTTATGGCGAGCCGAACACGCTCTCCATAACGGTCGATCAGATGATTTATCACACCCGTGCCGTCGCGCGCGCCGTGCGCTCGGCACTGGTGATCGCCGACATGCCGTTTATGTCGTACCAGGTCAACGCCGACGACGCGTTGCGCAATGCCGGACGGTTTCTCAAGGAAGCCGGGGCCACGGCGGTGAAAGTCGAAGGCGGACTGAACATGGTACCGACCGTAAAGCGTTTGATCGAAGCGGGCATTCCGGTGATGAGTCATATCGGTCTGGTGCCGCAGTCGATCCATCGGCTCGGCGGCTACGGTGTGCGTGGACGTGACGACAAGGAACGCGCCTACTTGGTGGAATCGGCACAGGCCCTGGCCGAGGCCGGAAGCTTCGCGATTGTGCTCGAAGCGATCCGTGGTGAATTGGCGCGTGAGATTACTCAGTCGATTCCGATCCCCACGATCGGCATTGGCGCCGGAGCGGAGTGCGATGGGCAGATTCTGGTGAGCAATGATATGCTCGGGTCGTTCGAAGATTTTCAACCGAAGTTTGTACGCCGCTATGCGAACGTTGCCGAGGTGATGCGCCGGGCGTTTGGGCAGTATCGCGACGATGTCCGCAACGGTGAGTTTCCATCCGACAAAGAAGGATATTAGTTCTTGGCGGCACCATCTCCTGCTCCACCGATTAATCGTGTTCTCGAAACGTCTGTATATTGCGACGACCTGGATGCCGCGGAGGCATTCTACGGCGGTGTCCTGGGCTTGACACGGTTCTGGCGACGCGATGACCGCGACTTGTTCTTTGCGGTCGGCGACACAGTCTTGCTCGTGTTTGTACCGGAGACAACCAAACAGGGCGGGACACTTCCACCGCACGGTGCCGACGGTGACACCCATTTTGCGCTGCAGATCGATCCCGAGCACTACGATACCTGGCTCGAACACCTGCAGCGTAACGGTATCGCCATTGAGCAGGAACACCAGTGGCCCAATCATGGAGCGCGGTCGATCTACTTTCGCGATCCGTGCGGCAATCTGGTTGAACTGATAACGCGGCCGGCGTGGGAAAAACACTTCACGACAACAGAATCCTGATATGCACCGCGTCAAAACCGTCGCGGCCCTGCGCCGTCATGTCCGCTCGTGGCGTGCGAGTGGGGAGACGGTTGCCTTGGTGCCCACCATGGGTGCACTCCACCGCGGACATGAGAAACTGATCGAACGGGCACGCAGGCTGGGGGACCGGACGGTGGTATCGATCTTTGTGAATCCGACTCAGTTTGGCGAAGGGGAGGATTTCGCCGCCTATCCGCGCACACTCCCGGCTGATCTGACAGTTTGCCGCAACCACGACGTCGACCTGGTCTTCACGCCGGCCCCCAAAACGGTGTATCCCGATGGTTTTGTGACGACCGTTCATGTCGGCTCGTTGGGAAATCAATGGGAAGGAGCCGCACGGCCCGGCCATTTCGACGGTGTCGCAACTGTGGTTCTGAAGCTGTGCAACATGGTCGAACCGGACCTGGCTGTCTTCGGACAGAAGGACTACCAACAACTGCTGATTGTCCGACAGATGGTGCGCGACCTGAATATTCCTGTCAGGATTGTGATGGCTCCGACCGTACGGGAGCGCTGCGGGCTTGCTGTCTCGTCACGG
>WJJR01000348.1 GCA_014729565.1 Candidatus Zixiibacteriota bacterium
GTTCTTTGTCGGTGGCGCCATCAATCGGATGGGCAGTGTAGACGAGGGACATACGGTAACCGATTACACCGAAGAAGAAGCCGACCGCAAGCACTCGATCTCGCTGTCGCTGGGTCACCTCGAGTGGAAGGGCCACAAGATCAACTTCATCGATATGCCGGGTGTCCCGGACTTCGTTGGTGAAGTCGAATGCGGGCTCCGCGTCGCCGACATGCTCGTCTGCCTGCTGAATGCCACCGGTGGTGTCGAGGTGGGGGCCGAACAGGTGCTGCAACGGCTCGACGAGCGCGATATCCCGGTCGCCTTCTTTGTCAATAAACTCGAAAAAGAAAACGCCTCGTTCTCCAAGACCGTCGATCAGTTGACCGAACGCTACGGCGTAAAGGTCGTCCCGCTCCAGTTGCCGATCGGCGAAGGCGCCGAATTCACGGGCATAATCGATTTGATCTCCATGAAGGGTTTCACCTGGGATGAATCCGGCAAGATCTCCCAGGCCGACATTCCCGGTGATCTGCAATCCAAGGCTGAGGAAGCGCGTGCCAAGCTGATGGAAAATGCCGCCGAAGCCGATGACGCGCTGCTCGAGAAGTTTTTCGAGAGTGGTGAGCTGTCCGATGAGGATCTGAAAAAGGGTGTGCGTACCGGCTTTGTCTCCGGTAAGATCATGCCGATCCTTGGTGGCGCGGCCACGGTTGCCGCCGGATCCCGTCTGCTATTGGACTTCATTGAAGATTACGGTCCCTCGCCGCTGGACCGTCCTGATGTCAAAGGGCATAAGCCGGAGAGCGAGGAGGAGCTGACGCGCAAGACCAGCACCGGCGAACCGATGTCGGCGCTCGTCTTCAAGACCATATCCGAACCGCACGTCGGTGAGCTGTCGCTGATTCGCGTCTTCTCCGGACGGTTGCGCCACGGCGACGACACTCTCAACTCCACGCGTTCGCAGGGTGAACGCCTCGGCCAGTTGTACATTCTCAACGGCAAAAACAGAGAGGAAGTGCCCGATCTGGTCGCCGGCGATATCGGTGCAGCGGTGAAACTCAAAAACACCCATACCGGCGACACACTCTGCGATTCGAAGAATCAAATCGTCTTTCCGCAGATCACGATGCCGAATCCGATTTTGGACATGGCCATCAAGGCGGCATCCAAAGGCGATGAGGAAAAGGTTGGCCAGGGATTGAGCCGCTTTCATGAAGAAGACCCCTCGTTCTCTCACAAGGTGATGCCTGACATTCGGCAGACCATCATCGAAGGGCAGGGCGAGCTGCAATTCGACGTGATCGTGAGCAAGCTGAAGAAACGGTTCGGTGTCGACGTGACGCTCGAAAAACCACGCATCCCGTATCGTGAAACCATCACCGGCAAAGCCGAAATCGAGCACAAGTATAAGAAGCAGAGCGGTGGGCGCGGCCAATACGGACACGTGCAGATGCGGCTCGAACCACTCGAACGCGGCGCCGGATTTGAATTTGCCGATGAAATCACCGGTGGCGTCATTCCCTCCAAGTTCATCCCGTCGGTCGAGAAGGGTATTGTCGAGGCGATGCATGAAGGCGCACTGTCAGGGCATCCGGTCGTAGATATTAAGGCTGCGCTGTTCTACGGCTCGTACCACACTGTCGACTCGTCTGACATGGCGTTCAAAGTGGCCGGATCAATGGCCTTCAAAGAGGGCTTCATGAAATGCGACCCGGTGCTTCTCGAACCGATCTACCAGGTCACGATTCAAGTTCCCGATGATTTCACCGGCGACGTGATGGGTGACTTGTCCAGCCGGCGCGGCAAGATTCTGGGCATGGATCCGATGGGCAAGTGGCAGCAGATCCGCGCGCATGTTCCGCTCGCCGAATTGTACAAGTACTCGACCACCCTTCGGTCGCTGACACAGGGGCGGGGGACTTTCACGCGCGATTTTTCGCACTACGATCCGGTGCCGCGCGACATCGCCCCGAAAGTCGTTGAGGAAGCGATTGCCGCCAAGAAGGCGGCGGAGGAGTAGCGGAGATGATGTTCCCCCAGTGGCGATTACACCGATGCGTGTTGTCCGTGACAATACTGCTGTGTGGTGTTGTACTGTTGAATCCGAGTGCGCACGCGCAGGACCGCCCCGACCATAGCGGTTCGTACTTCGTTGCGCCGTTCGGTGCGGTATCATTCCCGACCGGACGGTTCGGTGAAACCGATCCGGACGCTGTTCCGCCGAAGTCCGGACACAATACCGGGTACACGATCGGAGCTGATGCGGGATACTATCTCACCGATGGACTTGTGCTCGGTTTGAGTGTTCGCCGGACAACGTTTGACATCGACTTCGGTGATGAGATCGAAGAACAATTCCCCGCCGAGACGGCCGAAACCGAGATCGTATTGGCCGAATTGTGGGGACGGTATTTTCTCCCACGCGGCTTCGAGCACTGGCGGCCTTACCTCGTCGCCGGCGTCGGCCTGGGGCGTCCGAAGGGGACAATCGAATATGAGGAGCCCTTTGTCATCCTCTTGCCGGATGACGGCTCCATCAACGTTCAGAAACTGCAAAGTACGGTCAATACCGCCGTACTGGTAACCGGGGGGATTGGCGTCATGGTCCCCGTCAGCCGGTCAATCGGATTGAATCTGGAACCCCGCTACACCGTTGTGTCCACGAA
>WJJR01000349.1 GCA_014729565.1 Candidatus Zixiibacteriota bacterium
ATGAGACACTCATAACCTCGCGTAGGTGCGGCTCTTAGCCGCACCGGCCTGGCTAAGAGTCGGACCTACGCGACAAACCGATGGGTCTTTCAACACGCCCTTGAGACTGGTGTCATAGACAAAGGCGCCTCCGGTTGGAGGCGCCCCTTCTGTGTGGGTTGGTGGTTCGGTTAGTTCTGTGTTTTGATTGAGACATCGTAGCGGACCGACACGCGGCAACCTTCGGTGGTGACCACGCCGAGCGTCTTGGTCTGGCTGCGAATGTGGATCAGGCGGTTGATGTAGCCCTGCTGTGTAGTTGCGCTGTAGTTGGAGTAAGCCTGATCGATCGGTTTCCAATCCTGCGACTGACCACTGTTGAATTCGTGAATCGTGTAGTCGGAACTGGTAAAATCGTAGTTGCTGCCGCCATCGTGTTCGCGAACCATGGTGTAGACCCGGAATTGCTGGCCATCCTCACGCGGGAGACTAAAAGTCACCGATCGACCTGAGATTTCGGCGGTTTGGCCATTATCGAGATCGACGCTCTTCTGCGGGAACGATTTCACCAGTTCCCAGCCGCCGTTCTCATCCTTGACGTGGACCATGAACGAGTATTGAAAGTCACCGGATCCGTCGCCACCGACACGGACGTTGTTGTCGCAATCATAGGTGGCATAGAGACGGCTGAGGCTGACGGTGATTTCATCCATCGGGGCCACACCGCCACCGGGACCGTTGGGACTGTCTTCGCTGCAGCCGATGGTGACAATTGATATGCCCGCGACGATGAACAGCAGGGCGGCTGATTTGATGCGGTTGAACTTGGTCATGATTCTGTCTCCTTGGGTTGTGTTATTGAACGTTGACTGTTGTTGTCATTTCCGACTTCATCCCCTAACGCCGGGAAAGCAGACAGAACCGATCACGGTTTTTTGAGATTTTCGGGCATTGTGGATGATTTTTCGGATGGATTTCGCGTAATTTATTGGCCGGCAATGTGCTGGCCGCTCGTAGGCGGTGCCGATCATGACCGAACCATCCCACGATGTTACCCAATTACTCAACGAGCTGGCCGGCGGCAATCGGACCGTTGTCGATGCCTTGATGCCGTTGGTATATGATGAGTTACGTAGGTTAGCCCACCTGCGCCTGAGCCGTGAACGGCAGGACCACACGCTCAATACCACCGCGCTGGTCCATGAGGCGTACATTAAGCTGGTCAACCAGCAGTCGGTCTCGTGGCAGAACCGGGCGCACTTTCTCGGGATCGCCGCCCAGGCGATGCGGCGCATCCTCATCAACTATGCTCAGGGCCGGTTGGCCGAGAAACGCGGGGGCGGGCAGCAGATTGTCGAACTGAATGAAGAGCTGGCCGTTCAGGAAGGTAAAGCGGAGGAGTTGGTGGCGCTCGATGCCGCATTGGACAAGCTGGCCGAACTGGATGAACGCCAAAGCAAGATTGTGGAGTTTCGCTTCTTCGGTGGATTGACGCACGAAGAGATCGCCGAGGTCTTTGGTATTTCCGTTCCGACCGTGCAACGCTCGTGGCGGATGGCGCGTGCCTGGCTGGCGCGGGAACTTCGGTAAACACCCCCTGGGCGACATTCGATCAATGGATACCAATCGCTGGAAACGAGTGCAGGAGTTGTTCGATGCGGTGATCGACCTGCCGGCCGATGAACGCGCCGCCTTCCTCGAGCGCAAATGCGCTGGTGATGACGAGCTGCGCGCCGAAGTCGAGTCGCTGCTGGATGCGGACGCGTCGGATCACGCCATCCTCGATGGCCACGCCGCCGATATGATCGGCGTCGAAGAGGCACCATCGCGTGAGGGGACAGCGGTCGGTCCGTACCGGCTGGTTGAAGAAATCGGTGCGGGCGGAATGGGAACGGTGTATCTCGCGGAGCGGGCCGACGGCCAGTTTCGCCAAAAGGTGGCGCTCAAGGTCATTCGGCGCGGAATGGACACCGAACAGATCCTGCAGCGATTCGCCGGCGAACGCCAGATTCTCGCGCGCCTGCAGCATCCGAATATCGCACGGCTGTTCGATGGCGGCATGACCGATGACGGTGTGCCGTACTTCACAATGGAATACATCGATGGTGAGCCGATCGATTTGTATTGTGACAAACGGCGACTCTCCATCGATGATCGGTTGCAGTTGTTTCTCACCGTTTGTGATGCGGTTGACTATGCGCATCACAACCTGGTTGTGCATCGGGATCTGAAACCGGGAAACATGCTGATTGCCGTCGACGGTACCGTCAAACTGCTCGATTTCGGTATCGCGAAGGTGATCGGCCGGGTTGAAGATGCGACACAACTCGAATCGATCACCCGTACCGGCGCGCGCGTGATGACACCGGGGTATGCCTCGCCGGAGCAGATTCGCGGCGATACGGTGACAACGTCGACCGACGTGTATTCGCTCGGTGTTGTGTTGTACAAACTGCTGACCGGTCTGCGGCCGTACGCGATGACCGGTGACAATCCGCTGGAAGCGGAGCGGGCGGTGTTGTTGACCGATCCGAACCGTCCGAGTGCTGCGGTGATAGCCCCACCCGAATTCACCGGCGCCGATGATACCGAAGTCTCGACAGCACGTCTGGCCGACGCGCGCGGTACGACGCCCGAACGGTTACGGAAACGTCTCGCGGGCGACCTCGACAATATCTCCCTGATGGCGTTACGCAAAGAGCCCGACCGGCGGTACGCGTCGGCGGGGCATCTGCGCGATGAAATCAGACGGCACCTGAACGGATTGCCCGTCGAGGCGCGTCCCGATACGATTGGCTATCGCGTCAGTAAGTTCGCCAAACGATATCGCGGGGCGGTGATCACAGGGGCAGCGGTGCTGGTGATGTTGGTCGGTGTGGTGACGTATTACACGATTCGTCTGGCTAACGAGCGTGATCGGGCGCGGGCATCGGCCGAACGTGCGGAAACCGCGTCGCGGTTTCTGCGTGGCATGTTTGAGTTGCCGAGTACGGGGACGATTGGCGGACGGGTGACCGTGCGTGAGTTGCTGGAGAACGGCGCCGCGCGTATCGAAACCGAGTTTGCCGGCCAGCCCGACATGCAGGCGAATATGTATGCCGTGTTGGGTGATTTGAGTGTGAAGGTGGGCATGTTCGAATCGGCGCTCGATCTGCTGGCGCGGAGCATCGAGCTGAAACGTGAATTGTACGATGATCCGCATCCGGATATCGCCGCGACCATTTACATGGCCGCAGTGGCGGCGTACGAGATCCGTGAGTTTGGTGCAGCCGAGACGCTGTACAATGAAGTGTTAACCATCCAGCGAATGATGGAGCCGAACGATGATTCGGCGGTGGCGGGGATTCTCAATGATCTCGGGGCCCTCTGGCG
>WJJR01000350.1 GCA_014729565.1 Candidatus Zixiibacteriota bacterium
CCGCTGCAACGGCTGTCCGGCCGTGATCGCCCCCCGCCGCCATTGAACCCGCCCCGCACAGGGTCCGCAGAAAACTCAATCTGTGAAAAACTCTTGCCGCGCGCAGCGTGCTCTCTCGACTGGTTTTTTGGCGGAACCAATGGATAGGGCCGCCGAGCGTCAACATGCAGTCCACCAAAAGATCAGTGGCCTGCGATTTGGGGATTGAGGAGATCATTGTGTTTAGTGCCCACAACCCTCGCGACTTCAAGGCCTACTCGCCTCACTGCATTCTGTTGGTCGCATTGTTCTCGGTGGCCCTGAACGCCGGGGGCTGCCCGCAGTCGTCGACTTCGCCGGGCCTGCGAGATCTACCTGACTTCGACCAGTCCCCGTCGGGCAATTCAACTGACGCCTCCTCGTCCGGGCAGCCGAGCCCCGACGAGACGACTCCGGAATCCGGTCCCTCGGGCGGATCGGACCCCCCGACCAACAATACCCCGGAAGAACCGCCGACCCCGGGGGAAGAACTCCGACGCCCGGACGACTACGCGAACAACATCACAGACGCATGGGCCATGACTGAAGGGACAGTCTATCTCGGCACCATCGACTATGCTGGCGATGTCGACTTCTTCTCGTTTCAAGCGCAAGCTGGCGACGCCTATCTTATCGAGACAACCGGCCGCACGGACACGTATCTCAGGCTCTATGCCAGCAACGGTGATTCCGAACTGGCGAGGAACGATGACGGCGGTACCGGCACAAACGCCAGGATTCAGTGGCATACATCTATGAGTCACAGAATCTACATCAGTGTAACACATTATGCATCGGGGACAGGAGACTACCGTGTTGTTCTGTCGCGCTCAAGCCGAGCGACCCTCATCGCCGAGAACGTAGAATCGTGGAGTGCGGCACGCGCCATGGACACTCCCGACATCGCATACAGCACCAGTCTTGACGGCACGTGGGGCGAAGCAATCTTCTACTATGATGCCGCCACGGGCAGCCACAGTCGCGTTGGGACTGCGCATTTCGATCAGAATGTCGATGAGTCTGACCTGCAGATCTCTTCGGATGGCCGCTACATTACTTACAAACAATATGCCGGTGACCTGTCGTCCGAGCAGATGACAGTCGTCGACACCGACAGCCTTTCGGTTTCCAAGAGAGTCGGCGCATCACAGGGCTCGATGTTCAATAGCTACGCACAAGGCGACATCGGCCGACGCTATATTGCCTTCCCAGCACGTGCGCGATTGAATATCGTACCCGACTCCTGCAACTGCGAAGACGTCGGCCCATCCTCGACATTTCCTTCAGAACATTGGTATCGCACGTTCTTTGCCTTCGGCAACGGTTGCAACTGGGCCCAGGCTGCGTGGGCCTACCAGCACGGCAGCGACACGTTTGACTCCTGCAACGGGCCTTGGAATGGTGGCTCGGGAATGGGAAATGAGGTTTGGTGGACCCGGGCGGACAATCAAGATATTGAACACAGGGTCTGCTCCGAGCCATCCTGGTGGCGTGGCGGATTTCCAACGCTTCGAACGCTCCGGAGCGATTGGCAACTGCTGTCCAACAGCCCGACCACGGGTTACGAATATCGGCACTTGTCGCACAGCGTAACGGTCTCGGAAGACGATAACCACATTGCGTATGTCGGAGACAACGTCTATGGGCATCCCGGTTCCAGGACGGCAGTCATCATCTGGGATGTTGGAGACAGCTGCAACACAGCACGGAACATCCGAGAAATCGACGCCGACGCCAGCTGGGGGATCTCGTTCTTGAAGCTGTTTGACACCTCGGATGACCTCATCGCGGTTTGGGCTGAGACCGACCCCGACGTGAATCAGTGGGGCATTTTCACGGGCCAGTACCCTACACTTGTGCTCTCATGTCCCGATGACAATCGAGTTGGATCGATTCACGCGCGGCGCATGGACGACGGCCGCATCCGCCTTCTTCTGCGTACCTGGGGGCTCGGAAGTAGCGCCATGTATCTCGTAGACCTCACACAGTCATCCGACGATGAATGGACGAGAACGGACTACGTACCGCTTGACGACGTAATTGACTTCGCACTGAGCAGTTGGCCTTATAACAGTGGTACACTTGTGGCCGGCGGACGCGCTGCGATCATCAATAGGGAGTCGTCGCTTTATCAGGTCGAACTTCCCGAGTCACTTGACTAGAGGCTATCCCAGAACCTCATGGGGCCCCAGCCGCGGGAGTCCGAGTCGCCTGAAACCCGAGGAACACTGCGATTCGCGAAGTACGTATAATCAGACCCACGGGTTTTAGGATAGCTGCTAGGCACGGTCGGCTTCTCGGCCAGCGTAGCGTGATTGCCACACAACCCAACCACATGTACAAGCACGCACGTGCCTGTAAAGCGACGTGTGAATTAACACAATACTGCTCTAAGGAGGTCAACTCAATGCCACGCCGATTGCTTCTGTTCATGGCACTCTTAGTCGCTGATACGGCTCCAGCGGACTACGTACTCGACTGGTGGACCCTCACAGGCGGTGGCGGTCTGCGCACATCAGGAGGTTCATACGAGCTCTCGGGTTCGATCGGGCTACATGATGCCGGCACTATGACACTCACGGACGGCACCCTCGCGCTTGCGGGTGGGTTTTGGGCTGGCGTCAGTCTGCCTGTTGCCGGTGACTGCAACAAGAACGGCATCCTCGACTTTC
>WJJR01000351.1 GCA_014729565.1 Candidatus Zixiibacteriota bacterium
AAGTCGAGATCGCCCAGCGGGACAACGATAATTTTCCC
Organism: Candidatus Zixiibacteriota bacterium; assembly: GCA_014729565.1. Taxonomy (GTDB): domain Bacteria; phylum Zixibacteria; class MSB-5A5; order WJJR01; family WJJR01; genus WJJR01. Next base: position 39 of record WJJR01000351.1, read on the forward strand.
ACGTGATTTCATCGCCTCACATCAATGGTCAATCAGGTCGCCTCAAAAAACCGGCTGTCGGATCCGTCGGGCCGAATTTCAATCGTCATCTTACCCGCACACTTGGGGCAGTACGCGACATACGCGGTCCGCTCCTGATTTAGATACGCGTGCACATACACCTTGCAGCACTTAAAATGCACACCCACATACTCGCGTCGCGGTCGCGGCTCTGATGAATTGTATTGTCGTCTCGTCATTGAATCAATCCGAATTGGACGATCTCATCTGGGCGCCGAGTGCGGCGGCGCCGATGAATCCGGCGTCATTACCAAGCACGGCGCGTCCCACCTGCAAGTTCTGCCCCGCCTCGGAGAACGCGTGCCGATGCAGATGGGCGGTGATCGCATTCAGCCACAGGCTGCCGGCGGCGACATCGGCATCGGCCACCCCTCCACCTATGATAACGGCTTCCGGGTCGACAATGTTCACTGCCGTCAATATCCCGATGGCCAGTTTGTGGGCGGCATCGTCGAGAATCATCTGCGCCGGCGGATCGCCATCTTTCGCCGCCTGGAGTACTCCCCGCACGGTGATCTGCCCAGTGTCCGCATCGCGCACTTGCCCCAGCAGCCCCTGCGGATCGAAGCGTGCGGCCTCGTCAGCCGCTTTCAGAATCGCCGTGGCCGAGGTGTAATTCTCCAGACACCCACGGTTGCCGCACGGGCACTGCGGACCATCCCAATCAATGCTCACATGTCCCAGCTCGCCGGCCGAGCCGGTTGGGCCACGGAGAATCTGCCCGTTGACGATGAAGCCGCTGCCGAGCCCGGAGCCGATCGTGAGGCAAATCAGGTTGTCAATGCCGCGTCCGGCGCCATAACGATACTCCGCCCAGGCAGCGCAATTGGCATCGTTGTCGATCATCACCGGCAATCCGGTCTCCTGTTTCAATAGATCGACAAAATCCTCGCCGACGATCTCGGGAATGTTCGGCGACGGTGGCTGGACACGATGGGTTATGGGATTAATCGTGCCGGGCGACCCGACACCCAGCGAGACCGGTTTGTGACCGGCTTCGGCTGCCCAGGTGAGTAATTCGCGAGCGCACACGGCCACCGTGTCGACCGCCCGGGCCGCACCATCATCACCCTTAATCAGCCGGCGTGAGGAATATTCGATATGTCCATCGGGATCGATGACTCCGAATTTAACATATGTTGCGCCAATGTCGATACCGAGATGTACGTCCATAGCCCCTCACGGTTAACCGTCTGTTCATACCAATGTCGAGGCTCTGCACGCGTGTGTCAATGATGGTCGTACCAGATCAAACGGAGCACCGAGCCCTTCAGGATGAGCGCAGCCGAATCCCAGCTCGGTGCAGTTCCATAGCAGAGGCAAATTCAACTCGTTCCAGCGGTCTCAATCGAGACGCCGCGTAGCGGCGGTACAACGTAGCGCCTACGGCGCTGTGCTGTGGCTCATATTTGGTGCCTCACAGCTCTGCTGTGAGAACGTAGAACTCGCAGTCAAACACCAAGGGCGATCTCCCACACCTCAAGGATCTCACAGCAGAGCTGTGAGGCACCTCTTCGCTTCGATGCAGCGCGTTCAACACCCCACACCTGACAGGATTATCCCGTAATCCGTCTCATGTGCGCAGGCAAAACCGGCAATCCACCGAACATCGAAGACATGCGTGCATACATTGAAGTAGGCAGTGTGCACGAGTGCACTGCCGTGGAACAGAGACTGACGTTCACCGACAGGAGGAGGCGTATGCAAGTTCCCCTCGAACTGACTTTTCGCGACGTTACCAAAACCGAAGATATTGAAAACCTTGTACACCAGAAGGTCGATGCCCTGCACCGTGTCTGCGATCACTTGACCAGTTGCCGCGTGGCGATCGAGAAACCGCAGCGCGACCAGCGCACCGGCAGTCCGTTTCGTGTGCGCATCGACATTCACGTCCCGCCCGGACATGAAATCATCGCCAAGCGCGAGCCGGGTGAGAGCGATACCCACGCGCCGCTCGACAGTGTGATTCGCGATACCTTTGATGCGGCCCAGCGGCAACTGAAACGGCTGGTGGAACGCCAACAAGGCGAAGAGAAATCTCATCCGGAGCAGGAGGCGGTTGCACTGGTGGCACGTCTGTTTCCCAATGAGGATTACGGGTTCCTGCAGACTGTGGACGGGCGCGATGTTTATTTTCATCGCAATGCGGTCACCAACGATGATTTCGACCGACTGGAATTGGGAACCGGTGTCCACTTTGTCGAAGTGCAGGGCGATGAGGGCCCGCAGGCCAGCACCGTGCGCATTGTCGATAAACCGGGAGCCCGCGCCTCTGAATGAGCAGACCAACCGAGAGCAGTTGTCATTGTCGGCCGTATGAGAACCCAATCGCCCGGTGGGCAGTCTTGCCTACCGGGCGAACGTGTTCATCGGAGCCACCACCGTGCGGGCTACGTATCCATCCTACCGGTGCTTCCGGTATCGAGCAGCGGCCTGTAATCCTCCGGCAACTGCGAACGGATATCGTCAAACTCGCCACCGCTGACCGCATCACTCAGCACGTCGATCACACACCGTGAGTGGAAGACGGCGTCGGGACGGTCAACCTGTTCGCGACGCTCGACGCGTCCAAAGAACTCGTTCACGTCGAAGCGGTCCGCTTCATCGATCTCGGGCTTCAGGAAAATGGCGATCTCCTCCGGCAGTTGTGCGGCGACATCGGCGGCCTCGCCGCCGCCCAGACGTTCACCAAGAGTCGACAACGTAGCGCGTGTGGCGCGGACGGCCTCGCCCTCGGAACTCAGCTTCGCACGATGTTGAACCTGTCCGATAAAATCATGATACTTCATGTATGCACCTCCCTCGATTTGAGACACATTAAGACGTGTTCAATCGTCTTTTCTTGTTACCGATGCGTTGCGGCATTTGAAAGAGAGAATCTCCCGTATTAGGGTTTTGGCCAGGTCGCAGTGCCGCCAAATCAGAACTCTCCCGACATCGGCGCCGGAAGCGGCATGGTAGGTTTAGACGAGACGATAACTTCGACTGTCTGGTAAAGGATGTGACACACATGTTCGGAAAAGGTCTAAAGCTGTTCACATTGTCCGGTTACGAAGTTCGCATCGATCCGAGCTGGTTGATCCTGGCGGTGTTGGTGACATGGTCGCTGGCGCGCGGCCTGTTCCCGTTCTACTATGAGGACTTCTCCACCGCCACGTACTGGTGGATGGGTATCGCGGGAGCGATCGGGCTATTCCTCTCGATCGTGTTCCACGAGTTCTCTCACTCGCTGATTGCACGCCGGCACGGGATCCCCGTCAAGGGGATCACTCTGTTCATTTTCGGCGGTATTGCACAGATGGACGAGGAGCCGCAGACGGCAAAAGGCGAATTGCTCATGGCCGTTGCCGGACCGATTGCGAGTGTAATCCTCGGTGCCGCATTCTTCGTGCTGCATCTGATCGCCACGGGTGCGGCGTGGCCCAAGCCGGTCGAAGCCGTGTTGATGTACTTGGGGGCAATCAACATCATTCTCGCTGTCTTCAACATGATTCCCGCGTTCCCGCTCGACGGTGGACGCGTGTTGCGTTCGATTTTGTGG
>WJJR01000352.1 GCA_014729565.1 Candidatus Zixiibacteriota bacterium
CCCCCCCCCCCCCCCCCCGACGCTGGTCGAAAAGACGATGTGCAACTAACTTTGGAGACGCGATGAACGTTGTCATGAGACACGTGGCAGGATGGTGCCTGGTCGTTGCCTTGATCACCGGTGCTGCGGCATCGGGTACCGCGGCCGACAGCATCCGTTTCGATCCGGCCAGTGTAACCGTCTCGGACACTGACACATTTGAAGTCGACATCACGGTGGACGAACTGACCACCGGCATACACTGCTTCCGGTTTCACCTGGATTTCAACCGCGATAACATCCAACTGATTGACATCCTGGAAGGCCCGCTGCTCCCCGCGGAGGGGTCCACCTTCTTCTTCTGGAAGGATACCAGCGGCATCTATGATGTCTTCAACTGTATTCTGTCTCCGTCCGACGGCGCAGCCGCCGGACCGGGTGTTCTCGCAACGTTGCAATTCACCACGGGCGTCACACCCTGCTCGTCTCCACTGGAATTCGAGTATGTGATTCTTCAGGACATCGATCTCGACTCGTTGTCCGTGACCGCGCTCAAAGGCGAAGTCATCGTCGACGGGTGTTGCGACTGCCCGTATCAGGCAGACCTGAATACCGATGATGTCTGGGACGCGGTTGACTTGAATCTGCTCATCAGCGCGATTTTCTTTAATGGCGCCAATCCTCAGGATCCCTCCTGTCCGGCGCGGCGGGCGGATCTTAACGTCGATGGGGTCGAAGATGCCGTCGACTTAAACTTGATCATCGGCATGCTGTTCTTCAACGGACCGCCGCCGGTCGATCCGTGTGCACTCGGAGGCACCACGACACCATCGCGCGTTGTCACAGAAGACGCCGAGGACGTCTGGAAGGAGAGACCACAGTGAGTAAACGTAAATCATATCGATACATCATGCTGCTGGCATGTCTTGGGATACTTGTGCTGGCACCCGGTGCTGCCAGCGGGCAAACGGTGAGCGTTGATCCACCCACGTTGGGCGACGAGTGCCACGTGTTGGATACGATCTGGATCAATTTCGATCATCTCGTTGCCGGCGTGGAGGCGGCGAGTTTTCTCGTGAGCTTCGATCAGACGATTGCGTCGTTCGTGGATTCCCTGGACACCATCGTCGTGCCGGCGGAGATTGAGGACAACGTGTATGCAGCGTATGAACTCTACCCACCGGATTCGATGCGCATCGACGTCGGGGTGTTGCATTTGCATTTCAGCGGTGCGTCACCGTTCGTGGGCATCGTGTTGTCCACCACGCCCACGATTGGGTCGACGGAACTGACGATCGATCGGTCCATCCTGCGGAACACGAACAACGATGATATTCCGCACACGGTCTCCGGCAGTACGTTAATCGATGTGGAGTGTTGCTGTGAATTTCATGGTGATCCATACGACGATCCGCTGCATGTCCCGGATGCGCTCGACGTAAATTACCTGATCGACTACCTGTTCTTCAACGGGCCGGCGCCGCCTCAAGATCCCGGCTGTCCGCATCTGAATCGGGGTGATCTCAACTGTGATGCGATTCCGGATGCCGTGGACTTGAATATATTGATCGGCGCGGCCTTCTTCAACGGCGACGTATGCAATCCGTGTGATTGTGCACCGTATCCGACCAACTGCCCGTGGCCAGCTAATTAGTAGCGATACACGGCCGCGGCATGCTTGCCGTTCGGTACGTTGTTCGGATCGACCGCATACACCGATCCCTTCGCCGCCAGCGTGTGCGTGGCGGCATAGTCGAGCAGGTCAAAATCGCCGGGTTTGTGTTCTTTGTGCAGTGTGATCGACCCGGCGTCTTCGTCCACCTGGCCCCATAGTTGCACCCCGACGGGGACGAACAACGCGTCCACCCGTCCGTTTCGCGCCGCCGGTACGATTTCTTTCAAATCGGTTCCGGTTCGACCTTTCCCTTCAAGCTCCTGGAACCGTTCGATGGCGCGCTCGCGCGCCTGCTCGAAACGCGGACGGATGATCGTCCAGGCCTGGCTGTGCAGATCCTGCGCCGACATGTCATCGGGATTCCCGGTCAGTCCGTCTTCGAGAACCTTAGCGTGCGACACCGCATCGCGGAAGATGGGATGAATGTATTCGACGCCCGCCAGAATGAGTGGCGCGTTGGGATCGGGAATTGCCGTTTTCAGTCCTTTGTCGATTTGCTGGCAATAGCGGCGCAACTCGTCTTTGACGTTCGGATCATTGTCGCCCGACCCGAAGAACACGGCATCGCGCCGGCCGCCACGCGGCTGGGCGCCGGTATGGAACTGCAGTTGTTTTTCCGGATCGTCAAACTGCAACGCTTCAGCCAGACTCCCGGGAGAATTGGGCAGTGGCACTTCGTTGACACTGTGACGCGACCCCTGCAGCAAGCGGACATGATTCTTACTCAACGCCAGCACGTAGAACAGCCCATCGCTGGTCACCAACGGCAAGAGCGGCTTGACGTGAAAGCGGTCGCTCACCACGACCAGTTCACGGAAGTGTTCGGGCAGGCGAAATGTCTGTGTGCCCTCGTCGGAAATGAACGCCGCCAGACCGTCGCTCTGGTACTTCCACACCATCGAATCCGTCGCCATCTCACGGGCCGTTTTCAGCAGCGTGTCAACACGTGATTGCGTTTCACCCGCCTCGCGCAAACCGGACTCCGCCTGCTTCAGCAAATTGCGGAAGCGGATGGCATTCTGCTCCACCTCTTTGCCGGAGCGGAACGTTGGCAGATAGATCGATACCTTCGACGACGTTCCGCCAACACTGAGCAGATTCTGAATATCGGTAATCGCGAGTGTGTCCATACTTCCCCCTTTGTAAACGACTGCCGCGAGCGTCGGCACGGGCCGGGCCCGCGCCGTCACGCCGTAACGACGGCTAACTTCTTAAAGTTAAAACACCTCAGGGACTGAGTCAAAGACGGACCATTGGGGTATCTCCCCCATCTTCGCAGTAAAACCTCGGTCTGTGAGAGGGCCAACCGCGCCCCTCGGCATCGGGGTGTCCCGGTTTAGCGAGTGCCCGGAGCCGGAGCCACATACCCATACTCCAGCCGTGCCCCGTACTCCTCCATCAGTTCCTGACGAATCTGCTCGCCGGTGCGCCCCATCTCGAGTTCGGATTTGACCCGGTCCTGGATGCCATGCGCGACGACGCAGTGGCAGTCGACCAATGCGGCCTGGAGCGAGTCGCTTCCCGGACAGCGGAATCCGGCCAGAATCCAGCGATCCTGCTCGGCCAGCGCGTGGGGGCACTGCGTCGCTGCCGTTTGCGACGCCATCGATGTGGCAGGAATTCCACCCGGATTGGTCTGACCAATGAGATAGCCGCCAATGAACCCAACCAACAGACCCACAATGAGCATGAGAGCGGTATTGACTTTTGCAGCGTTCATGTTGCCGATCCTTTCACGATTGAACTTCCCACCAGACGGTGAGGCAACCACCGAACGGGTTTAACCACCCCCGGTTTTCCGGTTCCCTATTGCCGTCGTATCAGCTTCCGCACGCTCTGGGGGGTAATTGAGGTACGTCATCAAATGATACTCAAACTGGCTGATTGTGTTCTGAATTTGATTGGGGATCATCGACGTGTACCCCATCACCTTGCGTTCGAAGGCATTGGAGTTGGCGTAAGCAATCACCAGGCCGTCACCGACAAACGTCTTGGCACAACTGACACTGCTGTCCGGCGCCATGAGGATGGCCTCATCCCCACCGATGACCCGGCCGCCGCCTCGCCACAGGACATTCTCGACCAATCGTGTCATGTCCTGTGTTTCGCGCAGCGGTGTCATGTCGAATGCCATATCAAACGTCTGCATCACTTGCCCACTTGATGACTCGACGTTGTGTGGTCCGTCCAGGATATACAATGTCCCGCCCTGCTCGACGAATTCCTTCAAGTGCAGCAATTCTTCCTCATCGAACGGTTTGACCGGATCGATCACAATCTGTGCCCCCGGCTGCGCCAGCGCCTCCTCCAACGTGGGGAACTTACGCGGGACGACGTCCACGCGCTGCGTCCATAGATAAAACGTACTGAAGTCCTTATCCGCTTGCCGTGCCAGGCGATGTTCGGGCAGAAAGAACTGCGAATGCTCTCCCTCGAAATTGAGTTGCGCAAACGGAGTATGCGGTTCGGG
>WJJR01000353.1 GCA_014729565.1 Candidatus Zixiibacteriota bacterium
TCCCCAAGCCGCTTACGAGCCCGTAATTTCGACAAACCGGAATCGCGATCCGGCGTTGTAACAGTATGACGAATGCCGCACCAGGAATCGAACGGGCAAGCGCATCGGACGCGCAGTTTTGGGAGAAGCGCTCCGATAACGCCGTCGTGTGCACGCTCTGCCCACACCTGTGCCACGTACGTGATGGGTTATACGGGGTCTGTGGTGTCCGACGCAACGACGGCGGCGAACTTAAAACCTTGATCTATGGACTGTCTGCGGCGGTCAACGTCGATCCAATTGAAAAGAAGCCGCTGTTCCACTTCCTGCCGGGCACACAATCACTTTCGATTGCCACGGTCGGCTGCAGTTTTCGTTGTCCGTTTTGCCAAAATTATGATCTGTCGCAGGTAACCAAAGGTAAGAATCGCGATCTGTTTGGACGACCGGTTGAGCCGGGTGAGATCGTTGCGCTGGCGAAGCAGGCGGGCGCTTCGACGGTTGCCTTTACCTATTCCGAACCAACGATATTCTACGAGTACGCTTACGATTGTGCGAAGCTCGCGTCGGAAGAGGGCATCCGTGGCGTGTTTGTCTCCAATGGGTTCATCACCGAGGATCCGGTGCGCGCGATCCGTCCATACGTGCACGCCTACAACATCGATATCAAATCGTTCAATCCGGACTTCTACCGCAAAGTCTTAGGCGCACGCCTCGAACCGGTGTTGGAAGCGATCAAAGTCATCCATCAAGAGAAATTCTGGATCGAGGTGACCACGGTTGTTATTCCCGGCCAGAACGATTCCGACAGTGAATTGAAACAGATTGCCGAGTTCATTGGCGATCTATCGGTTGATATCCCCTGGCATGTCTCGGCCTTCCATCCCGACTACAAGATGACCGACGTGCCACGCACCACGGTGGAATCGATTGAGCGGGCAATGACAATCGGCCGTGATGCCGGATTGCAGTATGTCTACGCAGGCAATATGCCGGTTGGTGATGCGTCATCAACACGTTGCCCAGAGTGTCAGACACGCGTGATTCATCGCGTGGGTGCGCAGGTGATGCAGAATCGGTTGACGGATGGTGCGTGTCCGGAATGCGGGACGGCGATTGCGGGCGTGTGGACGTAACGCTTCTAGCGATTGTAGCATTCCTGTCCGGTTGAAGTTCTCACGAGGGTAGGCGCACAGCCGTGCGCCCCTACGATTTTCGAGCGATTGTCACACCTGTTTTCCGTTTCCACGAGGCACCATGGGCCTGAACGCCCGTAGCACCCGAATGTACGTGCAATCTGAACGCAGCCTCGCTTTTTCTCGATTGGAACGGGAATCCGACAATTGTTATAGATCCAGGATCATTCAGAACGACTTCAGGAAAACGCTAGTGCCTGGGCGCCGTGGTCGGCAACACCAACGTCACCGTCGTCCCTTTCCCCTCGTCACTCTCCACGCGAATATCCCCGTGGTGAGACTGGATAATCCGATAACTGGTTGAGAGGCCGGAGCCCATTTTGATGCGTGCAGTGTCCTTTGAGAAGCCGACGTCGAAAATGTGACGCAGCCGGTCGGCGGGAATGCCGCGACCGGTATCGGCGAATTCGACGATGACCGAGCCTTGTTCGGCACTGGTGCGAATCGTGATCGTCCCGTGATTGTCAATGGCCTCGGTGGCGTTGCGCAGCAGATTGAAGAACACCTGATTCAACTCGGCGGGATGACACGGAATGCGCGGGATGTCTTCGTATTCTTTCACCACGGTGATGTCCTGCAGCGCCTGACTGCCGAGCAGTGTCAAGCTGTCTTCAATGCCCTCGCGGATATCGATCACCTGATAATCGGACTCGTCGAGATGGGCAAAACTGCCGAGACTACGGACGAGTCTGGCAATCCGTGTTCCGGCCGAGCGAGTGATGTCGACGTTCTCGCGCAAAATATCGAGCGTTTCGGTGACTCGCTTCTGTGATGATTGCGATTCCGGATCATCCGTTCGGGCCTGATCGATGCGTTTGAGGCAGCGGTCGGATGTATCAACGGCGCTCAAGACCGTCCCAATCGGATTGTTGATTTCGTGCGCGACGCCGGCCACCAGCGCGCCAAGACCCGCCATCTTCTCGCGCAGGATGAGTTGCTCCTGTGTCTCGCGCAGTTCACGCATCGTCGCCTGCAATTCGGTGTTTTGCGTTCGGAGCACCTCGGCCTGTTCTTCCATGCGTTGGTGCGCGTCTTTGAGTGCGTGGGTCATGTTGTTGAACGACCGCGCGAGAACGCCCACTTCATCGCTGCGGTTAAGCGGGATTTGCACGTCGAGATCGCCCGCAGCCACCAGACGGGCGGCATCGGTAAGCTGACGTAACGGGCGAGTAACCAATCGGGCGGTGGTGATGGCGATGCCGCCGCAGATCAGAAACATTAGTGTGAAGATGGTGAAGCTGGCGCCCTGCGTGTCACGATAGACTTCCTCGGCCCGATCGGCCGCGGAGCGGGAGTTCTCGATGCTGAGATGGCCCAGATCGAGCAGGTGATTGCGGAATGCTTCGAACGAAGCTTCGGCACGAGGACCCCGCAGCAGCGCCACCGCCTCGGCTGTCTGGCCCGCTTCCGACAACTGGGCAAACCGGAAACTGAGGTCCTGATAGTCCTCCCAGGACTCGTCAAAGCGATTAAAGTAGACTTGTTCCAGCGAGTCGGCGCGTGTCGACGCCGTGCGCAATTCGAGATAGCGGTCGAAGCTGATGCTGACCTGTTCCATCGCTGTTATCATGCCCGATGTCTCCTCAGTGCGCACCGAATCACTCTCGGCAAGTGCGTACTGCAGTTGATGCAGGCGCAGATCGGTCGCACCCGAGTTGACTTGTGAGAGCGCAATAACGCGGGAGAGCCAGACTGATGTAATCTGATCGACTTCGTCCTTGATGTCACGCGTGTGATTGATGGCCATACCGTTGGAGATCGCCATCAGGAATAGAATGAACCCAAAGATGACGAACTGCTTGGTCGACACTTTCCAGTTACGGAATCGCATAGGCATCTCCCCATTCGGGACGATAGGGACACATCATCCCACTAGACCTCCCTTTGACCGCGGGAGGTTTCTTGCTCCAAGAATGTAAGGAAATCTGTCAGTGTCTAACGAGAAACTTGGCTGATCACGGCCAGGACCTTGACCGAATCATCAACACGCGCCATGCTCAAAAAGCCGATTGCGCCGGGCGTCTGCCGCACCTTGTTCAGCATGTCA
>WJJR01000354.1 GCA_014729565.1 Candidatus Zixiibacteriota bacterium
CTGTAGTTGTCGGCTGATGGGGGGCAAGGGGTTAGGGGGAAACGGCTAATGTGGACCCAGCGTGGGGGGAATCCCAAAGCTGCGCCCCTACAATCTGTGGGGGCAGACCGGTGTGTCTGCCCCACACGAGGACGCGTCGGGACTGAACTTGAGACTTATGCGACACCCTCCTCTTGCCTGCACATTCGGCGAAGCCGAACAGTTTCTTCAACACGCCCCATGCGGTAGTGCACATCGAACCTCGACACCCCTCCTCTCCGACACGACGAGCAAGCTCGTGGTATCACTGACCAAGGTCAGTGGCACCCGCATCCAGGCTATTCATCAATCCGCTGCAGGGTATCGTGCAGCTCACGGGGGACCGCCGACCACTGCGACGGGGGAACGAGGGTGGCATATTGATCGAGGAGTTGGCGGGCGCGGCCGTAGTTGCCCAAGTCGAACTCAACACCGGCGAGATTGACATATGGTGACGGATCGGTCGGATTGGCGTTCACCGCGCGTCGCCAAACGGTCTGCGCCTCGCGTTTACGACCCAGACGCAGATAGCAGCCACCGAGGATATTGAGGTAGTTGGATTTCGAGGGCATTGCTTTGGCCGCTTTCTCCAGGTGCGGGAGCGCGTTGAGCGGACGCTGGAGGTAGAGGAGAATCGATCCCAGTACAAATGATCGCACCGGATCGTCGGGGTCATTGGCCAACGACCATTGGGCGTGAGGGAGCGCCTCTTCATAGCGCTGCTGACGCATCAATGTGAGTGAGAGGCTGTAGCGGGCGACATCGTAGGTGGAATCGCGCCGGTAGATGCGCTGATACCAGTCGATGGCATCATCGATGCGATCGATCTTGTAGTAGGCGTTGGCGATGTTGGCCATGTAACGCAGATTGTCGGAGTATTCCAGCGCGGCTTTAAAGTGTTTGATTTCTCCGAAACGGCGGCCGTTCACGCGGTGGTAGATCGCCAGGATTTCGTGACCGTAGGCGGCGCGCGACGGGTCCAGTTCCAGGAGCGCTTCGAATCGTTGCTCTTCCGATTCGGCGCGTGCACCGACAGCCAGCCACAGTCCCAGCGAGATGACAGCGACGGCCCCCGCGGCACGACGGATCGATGCTGACCGGATTTGCGCCAGCCACAAGGCGAGTGCCACCAGCGCCGGCGTGGCAAAGATGGTCATCAGGTCCCAGTCGCGTGCCCAGCCGAGCTTGGGATCGATCAGAAATGCCCCAAGCAGCATCGGCACAATGGCCAGTATCCAGAAGATACGTATCGCGCGTTGGGCGGATGATGAGTCATCAGGGTATGGCTGAGGACGTGTCCGTGTAATGAGCACGATCGCAGCGGCCACAATCACAGCAGGAACCAACAGGAGCCACTGATTGAGAAAGTCGATGATATGCGGGAGAGACAGGATACTGTACGGATTGTCGGCCCCGGGCAAGAGCGGCATGATGAAATGCCCGGCTTCAACACCAATACCGCCGACTTGCTGACGGTTGATCTCCCAGGCGATGAAGGCAGTCAGAGCCACAATCAAAACAGGAAATGAAACCAGAGCCGTTGTTCCGCTGTGCCCGTCCTGCCGTCCCTTCCACAACATCCATAGCGTTGCCGGGACTACACCCAGTGTCGCGGCGTGTGACAACAGTGCCACACAGCAGAAGGTAATCGTGGGCCAGGCCGACAGTTGTCCGCGCATGAATCCAACCGATGCCACGCCCCACAACACGAGCATCGCAAATGCCGGCGCATACGATTCGACATATCCGGCGAGTAAACGGAATGAGCCGAAGGTGAGAATCCAAAAGACGAAGGCCCCCGGGCGGGCGATACCGGCACGAGGCGCGTAGTACCACAGTCCCAACGCCAGCACACCGGCGGAAATGAATGAGATCAAACTGAGCGCACCGTAGCCGCCGGTACTGCCGGAGTAGAGGCCGACCTGTATCATCCCCTGTGCCAAAGCTGAGGCCAACAGTTCACTGCCGAGCGGCGCCTCGTCGACGAGTGCATCGGCGCCACGCAGGATGCCGTCACCCAACAGCGGTGTCTGAGCGCGCAACACCCAGCCGATACCGACAATCAGTCCGATCAACACGAGTGCGCCGGGCCAACGGTCCATCCACGCCGATTGACCGGACTGCAATTTGGTGCGGCCAGACAGGATAAACGCAATGGCCAGTGCACCGGCTCCGATTACACCCCACCGCATGGCATCCGGCAGGAACGCGAGATGATTGATCGACCAGAGACGCGTCTCGGGGAACTGCTCGGCGACCAGTAACAGCCCAATCCAGAGCGCGACGGCGAGCGCGGATAGTGCTCGTTGTATGCCGGTATCGGTCGATTGCATGGTATCGGGTGCGTTACGGCTCACTGTGATCAGACTCGTTGTGCGCTTCCGCGTCCTCATTGAGACGGATGAGTTGCGCGGGTTGATTGGGTTGGTGGATGAGGGCGGCGTCGACACCGACAGCCTGCAGTTGTTCCAGGTGAGTCGAATCGACCGTTTGCCAGGTGGCAATGCTGTCGACCAACTGTGTGGCGTTTGCCGAGTGATGGGTCAGGTACCC
>WJJR01000355.1 GCA_014729565.1 Candidatus Zixiibacteriota bacterium
GCCCGATGCGCGGGTGACCTTCCTCGTGCGCGAGGCGGTGCTGCCGATCGTCCGGATGTGCTCCTGGGTCGATGATGTAATCATCGCGAATGAAGGGCGCCGGTTGGGATCACAATACAAGGATCTCCGCAACCGCCGCTTCGACGCCGCCGTCTGCCTCTTCCCGAAGTTGACGGTCGCAGGTCTTCTTCAGCGTGCGCGCATCCCGGTGCGTGTCGGAACCGCGCGGCGACTGTACTCATTCCGCTTCAACCGTCGCGTCCATGTGTCCCGCGCCGGCGGTGGCAAACACGAGCGCGACTTCAATCTCGATCTCCTTCAGGGATTGGCTCTCGATAATCCCAAAGTGGTCGACCCGGTTTGCGAGCCACCCGCCGAGGCGGTGGACCAGGCTGCCCAATTGCTCCAGCGGAAGGGGATCCTGACCAATGACGAGTACCCTGTCGCCATAGTCCATCCCGGTTGTAGTGGTTCGGCACGGAACTGGTCGGTGGACAACTACCGCGAACTGTGTCGTCAACTCGTCGACAACGGCGTGAAAGTCGTGCTCTCAGGGGCCGGATCAGAACGAGAACTCGCCGGGGCAGTCGCTGGTGATCTGAAAGACCGCATCAGCATAATCGCGGGCGAGACCGATCTGGAAACGCTGGCGGGGATCATGCAGCACGCCGATCTCTTCATAGGACCGTCGACCGGTCCGATGCATCTGGCGGCGGCCGTTGGGCTCCCCGTGCTGGCTCTGTTCGGCCCGGTCCGGACCACGACACCCGACCGTTGGGGTCCGCTCGGCGACCGGCACCACGTGTTCACACCCGATGTGCCCACGTGCAATTGCAAGCTCGATCAGTGCAAACTGGGCGATTGTATGGACCGAATTGCCGTACCAACTGTAGTGGAGCAGGCAGTGATGATAATTCGGTCACAGGCGAAACAGGCGCCCGCAACCGAGCAGCAGAACGTACAGACCCGTTAACACGCATGAACGAGAAGGCTCTACAAACATCCGCCGCAGCGGATCAGCCGATTATGAACCTCGCGGAATTCATCATCCGTGTCGAGGCGGAGAAGGCGAATATCGATATTCCCCTGATTCGCAAGGCGTATGAGTTCTCCGCCGGGGCCCATTACGGGCAGAAGCGCGAATCGGGCGAGCCGTATCTGAATCACTGTTTGGAAGTCGCGATGATCCTCGCAGGGCAGCGGCTTGATTCGGCGACGATCGCCGCCGGGCTGATCCACGATGTCGTCGAGGATACGCCGTACGATCTCAAGGCCATCCGTGAGCTGTTTGGCGATGATATTGCTGCCCTGGTCGACGGTGTCACCAAAATCAGCAGTGTGCGGATCAAGAGCCGTACCGAGTTGCAGGTCGAGTACTTTCGCAAAATGCTGGTCTCGATGGCCGACGACTTGCGTGTCATCATCATCAAGCTCGCCGACCGTCTCCACAACATGCGCACCCTCGACGTGCTCGCGCCGGAGCGGCAGCGACGGATCGCGCAAGAAACCCGCGATGTGTTCGCACCGCTGGCCCACCGCTTCGGCATGGCGCGTATCAAGTGGGAATTGGAAGACCTGTCGTTGAAGTATCTGCATCCCGAAGTCTATCAGGATCTCCAACGCCGCATCGAAATGTCGCGCGAGGAGCGCCATGAGTACATCGAGCAGGTCACCGAACCGCTGAACATGGCGCTCAAGGCCGAGGAGATCGAAGCCGTGATCACCGGTCGAGCCAAACACTTCGATTCGATCTATCGCAAGATGGAAAAGCGGCATAAACGCTTCGAAGAAATCTACGATTTGATCGCGATCCGTATTCTCGTTAACAGCGAACGGGACTGCTATCACGCGCTGGGTGTGGTGCACACCCTGTGGACGCCGGTGGTCGACCGCTTCCACGACTATATTGCCACGCCCAAGACCAACATGTACCAGTCGTTGCACACAACGGTCATCGGGCCGCGCGGACGGATGGTCGAAATCCAGATTCGCACCCACCGCATGCACTACACAGCCGAGTTCGGAATCGCCGCGCACTGGCTCTATAAAGAGGGACGCCACGTCTCCGACGCGACCGATCGTCAGATGAACTGGCTGCGCGAGGTGATCGAGTGGCAAAAGGAAGTGCCCGATCCCGGCGAATTTCTCGACTTCTTCAAAACCGACCTCTTCCAGGAAGAGATTTACGTCTTCACCCCGCGCGGCGACCTGAAGCCGTTGCCCCGAGGATCGACCCCGATTGATTTCGCCTACGCCGTTCACACCGAAGTCGGCAACCGGTGCACCGGCGCGAAAGTCAACGGGCGGATCGTCCCGCTGACGCATCAGCTCGGATCCGGCGACGAGGTCGAGATCATCACGGGCTCGCGCCCACGCCCGTCACGCGACTGGCTGAAGACCGTCAAGACGACCAAAGCGCGCTCCAAGATCCGCCAGTTCCTGAGACGGATCGGGTTCGAACAGTCGCTCGCCCTGGGCAAAGAAATCCTGAATCGCGAGTTGAAGCGGCTGCGGAAGAGTCCGCCCAATGATTCGCAATTGACCGATCTGGCAATGGCCTTGTCGTATCCCGATGCCGATGCACTATTGGCCGCATTGGGTGCCGGCCAGGTCTCCGCACAAAATCTGATTCATCGGCTGTTCCCCGAGACAGCGGAGAAGACGCAATCAAAGCCGACGATGGTGCAGCGGTTTGTCGACCGCGCTCGCCGCCCCCACGGTATCAAGATCCAGAACATGGACAACATGATGTTCCGCTTCGCCAAGTGCTGCCAGCCGGTGCCGGGGGAGAGGATCGTGGGATTCATCACGCGTGGGCGGGGCGTCACCGTCCACCGCGCCGACTGCCCGAATGTGGTGCCGCTAATGCAGCAGCCGGAGCGCCGGCTACCGGTCGAGTGGGATGTCGGCACCAGCCAGACCTTCCTGGTCCGGCTCCTGGTGACTCTGGAGAATCGGAAAAACCTGCTGCGCGACTTAACTCAGGCGATCTCCGATATCGAAACCAACATTCGGTCGGCAGCAGTCAACGGCGACCCCAGCACCGGAATGGGAGAATTCGTCATCGAAGTGCGCAACCTGCGTCATCTTAATCGTGTAATCGACAGTCTCCGAAAGGTTTCCGGAGTCCTCTCGGTGGATCGCTCATCCGACAAGATGGGGCCGATCAGCGGCGATCCCGATAGTGGAGAGTGAGGAACAACAGGTGCAATTACCTGTTTTTCTCGACAGATGCTATTCCCCGCAATAAACGACGAGTCCGATAGTATAATATGACGATGACACGCCGTCTCACATTCGCAATTTTGGCACTGGCTCTGGTCGTGATCCTCCCTCAGACGGCGTCGGGCCAATTCTATTACGGCAAGAACAAGGTCCAGTACACCGAGTTCGAGTGGATGGTCCTGTCCACCGAGCGGTTTGACATCTATTTCTATGAGGCCGAGCGTGAACTGGCCGAACTGGCGGCCAAGGCGGCCGAGGAATCGTACGATATCCTCGCCGACCGCTTCAATCATCAGGTCACCCGGCGCATCCCACTGATCATCTACTCATCGCCGAACTTCTTCAGCGAGACAAACGTCATCTCCTCGCTGTTGCCGGAAAACGTTGGCGGATTCACCGAATTCCTTAAGGGCCGCGTTGTCCTCCCATTCAACGGTTCCTGGCACGATTTTCACCGTGTGCTGCAACACGAGCTGGTGCATGTGTTCACCATGTCCAAGCTGTCGGCGGTCTCCAAGGCCCATCGCAAACTGACCTCGGCCAGCCCACCTCTGTGGTTCACCGAGGGCATCGCCGAGTTCTACTCGGGTGAGTGGGATTCCGACGGCGACATGGTGATGAGCGATTTGGTGCTCACCGGTCGCATGAGCAACCTCAACGGGATGAACGCGATTTACGGATCCTATTTAATGTATAAGGCCGGCGAATCGTTCTTCCATTTCATTGAGGAGGAGTACGGTACCGAGTACATCCTCCGCATTTTTGACAACTGGTGGCGCGGCGGCAGTTTCAACGAGATCATCGCGGTGACGTTCCAGAAACCGCTCGATGAGATCGGGGTCGAGTGGGGGTATTGGCTCAAGAAGAAGTACTTCCCGACCATTGAGCACCGGGAACTCCCCGACCAGATGGCCCAACGCATCACGAAGTCGGGCTACAACGTGAAGCCGGTTCCCGTTCAGATTCCCGTCGGCGACACCACCGAACAATGGGTCGCCTTCAAGGCCAATCGCCTCGGCTACGCCGGGTTGTACATGACCCGCGTCAACAACGGCGAACGCGAGACCGAAACACTCCTCCGCGGCGAGCGTTCCTCTGAGTTTGAATCGCTTCACCTGCTGAAATCGGGACTCGACGTCAACGCCGAAGGGCGTATCGTGTTCTCGTCGAAGAGCCACGAACGCGATGTCATCTACGTTCTCGATGCCAAAACACGCGACGTCGTCGACGAGCATGAATTCGATTCGCTGTATGTCATCGCATCGCCAAGCTATTCACCCGACGGGCGGCTGATTGCCTTCTCCGGCTGTCATAAGGACGGCATCCATGATCTGTTCCTGTATGATTTGGAACGGAGAACCCTGCGCCAACTGACCAACGACATCTACTACGATGCCGATCCGGTCTTCACGCCCGACGGAAAGGGGCTGGTGTTTGCGTCGGATCGCGGACGGTATGGGCGTGAAGGATACATGAATTTGTATCGATACCGTCTGACCAACGGTCACACAGAGAGCCTGGCCGAACGGGATCGCCCGAACGACCCGTTCTACAGTCCGATGGCGCCGCAGCCGGGCGATCCCGATGTGCTGCTGGCGGCGGGTAACGACGATTACAGTCTGATCAGTCTCGTCGACGACAAAGCCTGGCTGACCGCGGCCGCGCGCATTGAAGTGCTGACCGAGGGCCGTCATAATGACCGGTCACCGACATTTGCACCGGACCGTCATGAACTGATCTACTCGTCGGATCGCGATGGACGATACAACATCTACCGCCGCACCAAGGACGGACGGCTCGATAAACTGACCAACGTGGCCACCGCGGCCTTCGACCCGCGTGTCTTTTCCGGCGGTGAGGGGTTTGTCTTTACGGCGTACCAATCGACCGGGTTCCAACTCTTCCAGATGCCGTTTCCGGAGCAGGATTCACTCGTTGTCGTGGAAGCCCCCGATTCGACCTACCTGCTCGCCAGCGCCAACACCGACACGATGTATCACTCGTCCTGGCAGCCGATGCGCGGCGGCGGCAACATGACGCGCAGCGCGGTTAAATACCAAAACCGATTCTCGTTCGACATTGCCCAGTCGGCCGTGGCCTTCGACGCCTTCTACGGCACGATCGGCGGATTCCAGACTGCACTCACCGACATACTCGGCAACCATCAGTATTTCTTCCTGGTGGCCAATAACGCGGACAGCAAAGACGAGTTCTTCCAGAGCTTCAACGTGGCGCTCAACTACATCAATCGCGAGCATCGCATCAACTACGGGTACGGAGCGTTCCACCTCTACGACGAGTACAATGACCCGGTTGAGGGTCCGCTGCAGGAGCGCCAGTACGGTGTTGCGGGTTACGCCGGCTACCCATTGTCCAAGTTCCGCCGCATCGAATCATCGTTGTTCTTGCGCCAATCAAAACGTGAGGAACTATTCGGCGGTCCGACGCGTGAAGCGTTGTTGGCGACACAGTTTATCGGACTGGTGCAGGACAATTCGATCTGGGACATCTCCGGCCCGATCGACGGTCACCGGTTCCTGATATCGCTCGGCTATACCGCCGACCTGTCGGAGTTTCGATCGTTCAATCGCATCGGGATTGTCGATGCGCGCAAGTATTTCCGGTTGGGCCGGTACTCCGCCTTTGCCACACGCATTTTGGGGCATTTCTCCTCGGGCCACGAGCCGCAACGACGGTACCTCGGCGGCAGTTGGGATCTGCGTGGTTACTCCCGACGCGGTTTCTATGCGCGCAATGTCATCCTATCGTCTAATGAGCTTCGCTTCCCGCTGATCGACGCGCTCTTCGTCGGCTTCCCGGTGGCAAGCCTCGGCTTCAACGCCATTCGCGGCGCGGTCTTCTTCGATGCCGGCAACGCCTGGGAAGACGATTTTGGCCGCATGAAAGGCTCAATGGGTGTTGGCGCGCGCGTGGCCCTGGGGTATTTTGCGGTGCTCAGATTTGATTGGGCGCGACGCACCGACTTCAGGACCATCGATGACAAGACTCACTTCGAATTCTTCTTCGGCTGGAATTTCTAGCAAACATTCCATGCGTGTATCTAAGATCTCCAGGGGCGAGCCGGTGGCTCGCCCGATGCGTCGCAAAAGTCCAGGGCGCAGGGGCGACCCACCGGGTCGCCCCTGCGGCGCACAGCGACGGTCGACCTATCGCTGTCTCGTATACCTCTCCATCGCACTCCTGTTAACCGGTTGCGGCCTCGGCTCCGAACGGCTCACTACGATCACCACCGACGGCACCGCCTGGCCAACCTATCGGTCCAATCTCGAAAGCAATGCGCGGATTGAGACCGGCGCCCCGTTGCGGATTGAAACGCAGTTGTGGGAAAGCAAAACCGGTGGTGTCGCCTGCGGCGAACCGGTGGTGCGCGATGGTTACGTGTTCTTCCCCGGTTGTGATCGCCGCATCGAAGTGTACAATGCACTCACCGGTGAACGAGAGTTTCGTAATCGGTTCGACGGTCCGGTGGCCGGCGTGGTTGCACATGATAGTCTGTTCGTGTTTGTGACCGATCAGAATCAACGCAAGGTGTATGTGTACTCGCGCAATCCGGTGAAGGAACTCTGGTCGGCCAGGATTCCGATCTCACAATGTCCGCCGCGCCTCTTGGACGACGGCTCCCTGCTTGTTGCAACATTGCACGGCCGTTTGATGCGCATGACGCCCGACAGCGACGTTGTGTGGGATGTGCGCACACCCGGACAGATTCATGCCCCACCGGCCGTACACGACTCGTTTGTCGTGGTGCCGTCCGGACGCGTGTTGTCGACACGCCGCTTGAGCGACGGCAGCGAACTCTGGTCGCACCAAACCAGCGGCGCGGTCATGGCGACCCCGGCCATTGATGACCGCGTGTATGTCGGCTCGACCGATTCACTCTTGTATGCGGTGGATCTAGAGACCGGACGCATGGACTGGTTTTTCGCCACCAACGGTCAGTTGCTGACCACACCCGCCATCGGTGATTCGATCGTCTACCTGGCGGCCAATGATCGCAACATCTACGCGCTCAACAAACGCACCGGGAAGTTGATCTGGTCGTACGAAACCGGCGGTCCCGCCAACCAATCACCGACACTGGCCGGCAATATCCTCTTCGTGGCGACAACATCGGAACAACTCCTGTTGCTCGACGCTGCCTCGGGTGATCTCGTGCGTGAATTCCCGCTCACTGCCCCCGCTGTCACCGCACCGGTCATCGCCCACAACCGCGTCTACGTCGCCGACCAACGCCGCCGCCTCCTCTGCTTCGGCCCCAACGACCAATAACACTTAATGGAGCACCGAGCCCCAGCTCGGTGCCGTTTATCGGCAATCCCATTCGTCTGCACCGAGTTGGGGCTCGGTGCCCCATGCTCCTGACACTTTCACTGCCAAAGTGACTGCCATAATGGCAGTTAGTTTGCCACGGTACTGCCAAAATGGCATACGGAACTGCCATTTTGACTGTATGGCTCTACAGTGAACTGACAGGTCATTTTACTAAGCTATTGTAAAAAAACGACTTAACCGATTCGCAGAAGAATTGGCACGCCCCATGCTCTACTCTCGACCGGAGTTCGAAATGAAACGAACCACAAGGACGTTGAAACGATAAGTAAAGGAGGAATGAACAATGGCTATGGTCAAGTATGAACCCAACCGCAACGTGGTGCCGTTCTCGACCGCGATCAGCAAAGTGTTTGACGAGTTCTTCCCGGGTGCGTTCGGCAACGAAGGTACCCCGACTGTGACCTGGCGTCCGCAGGTCGATATTCTCGAGCACGACGATCAGGTCCTGATTCGGGCCGATATGCCGGGCCTCGAGAAGAGCAACATCAAGGTGATCGTTAATGACGGTCTCCTGACGATCGAAGGCACGCGCAAGGAAGAGCACGACGAAAAGTCGAAAGGCTTCGTGCGCACCGAACGGTTCGTGGGCAATTTCGCCCGCTCGTTCAACCTGCCGGCCTGGGCCGACGCAACGAAGATCGACGCCAATTATAAGAATGGCGTCCTCGAAGTGACTGTGCCCAAGACCGAAAAGGCGCGGCCGAAAGAAGTCGACATCAAAGTCAGCTAACTGAACCAATCGGCACGCAGCGAACGGCCCCGTCCCGCATGGTGCGGGGCGGGGCTTTCGCACGAGAAACAGACCGAAGAGATGGGTGATGGAGTCGTGACACAGCAGCAGATCAGAAGAAATTGTCTCTCATTAGAGGAGATGTCGCGTACCTATACAACACCGGGCGCCGTCTGCCCGGCCACCGTAACGCGAGGTGCCAACGATTATGCCGACTTACGACTACCGCTGCGACGCCTGCGGCCATCAATTCGAGGCCTTTCAATCGATCAAGGACGATCCTCTCTCGAAATGCCCGCAGTGCGGCAACTATTCGGTGAAACGCCTGATCTCGCCCGGCGGCGGATTCCTGTTCAAGGGGTCTGGCTACTACATCACCGACTACCGCAGCCAGTCGTATCAGCAGGCGGC
The DNA here is from genome assembly GCA_014729565.1 of Candidatus Zixiibacteriota bacterium. Lineage (GTDB taxonomy): Bacteria > Zixibacteria > MSB-5A5 > WJJR01 > WJJR01 > WJJR01. The sequence goes on from WJJR01000355.1 coordinate 8,720, forward strand.
CAAAAAGGACACCCCCGCGTCGACAACGAGCGACGCGAAGCCAAAAGAGAAATCGTCCGACTCCTCCAGTTCGACCAAAACGTCGAAAGAATAACCCACTCTGCCATCGAGAGCTTTTTCCCGGCTGTCTTCAGCCGTGGTCCGGACAGTGGCCATCGTCCACTGCGTCCAATAAGTCCACTATGTCCACCCAAGGAAGGTGATGCCGTATGATGTCACTCGATAAATGGACCGACAACGCCAAGATGGTGCTGCAGCAAACACTGGAGGCCGCGCAAACCGCGGGTCATCCGGAAGTCACACCGGCACACCTGCTCACGGCGTTGATCAATGACGATGGGATGAGCCGCGCGCTCTTCGACAAAGAAGCTGTCGACGCGGATCGTCTCGCCGGTGCACTCAGCACCGCGCTGAATAAGCTGCCGACCGTCTCCGGCGGCGGACAGCCGAATACATCGTCTGACCTGGCGGCGGTGTTGTCAGCCGCACAGAATCGTGCGCAGAAATCGGGTCATCAATATGTGACTGCTGCACATCTGCTGTGGGGCGTATTCGAAAAGCCCGACACGACCATCCGCGATGCGCTCGCATCGATCGGCGCCGACGCCAAGCGTCTGCGCACTGCCGTCGATGCGATGCTGCAACGTCCCGACGCCGGCGAAGAGGGCGCCGAAAACCGCATGATGGCGCTCGACCGTTTCAGCCGCGATCTCACACAGGCGGCACGCGACGGTGACATCGATCCGGTGATCGGTCGCGATGAAGAAATCCGTCGCGTGATGAAAGTCCTGTCGCGCCGCACAAAGAACAACCCGGTGCTCATCGGCGAACCGGGTGTCGGTAAGACGGCGGTGGCCGAGGGCATGGCGCTCAAGATCGCCAAAGGCGATGTTCCCGAATCGCTGCGCGACCGTCGCGTCGTCGCCCTCGACATGGGTTCACTCGTCGCCGGCTCAAAATTCCGCGGCGAATTCGAGGAACGCCTGAAGGGTGTGCTCAATGACATTGAACAATCCGATGGGCAGATCATTGTCTTCATCGATGAGCTGCACACCGTTGTCGGCGCCGGCTCGGCCGAGGGCAGTGTCGACGCGTCGAACCTGCTCAAGCCGGCGCTCGCGCGCGGCAAACTGCGCTGCATCGGTGCGACAACGTTGACCGAATATCGCAAGCACATCGAAAAAGACGCCGCGCTCGAACGTCGCTTCCAGCCGGTGATGATTCACGAACCGACAGTGGAAGAGACCATCTCGATCTTGCGCGGTCTGCGTGAACGTTACGAAGTCCATCACGGTGTCCGCATCCAGGACGCGGCGTTGATCGCA
>WJJR01000041.1 GCA_014729565.1 Candidatus Zixiibacteriota bacterium
GATGAGCGTCATACCAACAGCTAGAGTCAAATCCTCCTTCTTCGCACGACAGGCGGCTGCGGCGGCAATCGCTGCCGAGACGCCGCAGACCGAGGTCGCACTGGCGATGATCATCACCAGTTTTGAATTGCGAATACGCAGCTTGCGCGTGCCGAGAATGTACATGAAGACCACAACCACCGGTGTGACAATCCAGGCGACCATCAATCCCGGCGGGCCGAGTGAAAGGATCTTCTCGAAGAGAACCTCCGCACCGAGCAAGACCAGTCCGGTTTTAATGAACAGCTCGGTTTTGGCGCCTGCCCGCAACCACGATGGTGTGCCGATCGTATTCGAAATCAGCAGACCGACCAGCAAGGCCCACATCGCATAGCTCAGACCCCAGTACTTGATATTGGTCTGATGCGCAATCCAGTAGGCAATGGTCGAAAGGACAAATACGCCGATGAAACCGCCAAGATACGGCAGTGCGCGTTCGACGCGCATCGCACGAATACCAATGACGGTCAGAAGGGCCAGTACAACGGCGAGAACTAAAAGCGGTCCGAAAAGCCAAGTCGTCGTGCCATCAGCGGCGGTGGTGGCGAATGCGTTGAGCGGATTGCCGGACCAGTTGGTGATCTTGGGGACCTTGGGAATCCAGCCCAGCAGTGCACCGCCCAAAATGAGAAACGCAAACCAGATGGCCCAATAGTCTTCGTTCTGCCAAAGCGCTTTCAGACCTTGCATTGAAATCACCCCCTCCGCCTGTGCATCTCAGGAGCAGCACAGGCGCACTTGATCATCCCGCTAGGATGCGGATGAGGCCGGATGAGAGCGCGATGATTCCGATTCGTCGGGAACGATCAACTCGACCTGCCACGTATCGGAATCGAGCCACAATCCAATCACAGCGACATCGAATCCCCACGACCGTACCACGTCGACAGCGGTGCGGACCTGATTGCGATTCACCGAATCGGGGACCGGATTCCCGGCGCAATCACCGTGTCCGACCACGGCTACGACGCGGCTGTGGTGTTTTTCCGCCGAAATGCGGACTCGCGCTTTGATTGATTCGGATCGTTGCGAGTCGCCGGTGGCCAGTATCCCATTCGGTCCCGGTTCGGTGATGGTATCGACATAGTCGGCGTTGTAGGTTGTCTTCATCCACGCCGCGACGGGATCCTGCACTCTCCCATCCATGCAGTTGACTGCAGTCACAAATATCTTCTGTGTCGTAACCCACCTCCTTTACTCGTGTCCGCGCGTGTTTGAGCGGGCGGACACGAAACCCATATCCTATCCCTTGCGCTCCGTATGCCGTTCGACCGGTGCCTTTAACGGACACGGATCCTCCGTTGACCCGGCGTGCGCTGGTTCCCAAATGTTCTCCAAAGCATGCCTGGCATTCCGGTAAAAATGATCCGTTCCGACCCGATCGTAGAGCCCCGTACGGTGCATCACGTCCCTCACCGAGTGATTCAGTTCGGTGAAGGAAACGTCTACACCACCTTCCCGGATGCGTCGGATCAAAACCGACAGTGCTTCTTCGCCGGACGCGTCCAATTCGTTGATTCCGTGACCGACGATCACGATGTGGCGTAAGTCCGGCTGGCTTTCGATCAGCCGGTCGATTTGTTCTTCCAGATGATTGACATTCGCAAATATCAAGGACCCCTCATATCGCAGCAGACTGATATGACGGCACGTCGTCAAGTTGAACGTGTGGCTGTCGCGGTACGACCCCTCCGGGTGGAGCGAGAGGAATGAGATATTCGGACGCATGCCGCGGAAGAGGTGGATGAGAACAGTCAACGCCACGCCGATGAAGATTCCCCGGTCAAGATGCGGGGCAAACGCGAGTGTGGAAATGAAGGTAATGCCGCCAATGGCGCCGTCGTACCACTGCGCCTTCCACGTATGGATGATTGTGCGGAAACTGATCAAACCCACAATCACCATGATCACGATCGCCGCGAGCACGGCATGCGGCACGTGAAAGAGCAACGGAGTGAAAAACAGAAGCGTCAACGCGACCATCCCGCTGGCAAAGACACTCGCCAGTCCGCTGGCGGCGCGCATGCGTAGATTGATCGCCGTCCGCGAAAACGATCCCGAGACGGGGCTGCTCTGCGCGAACGAACCGACCAGATTGGCCACGCCTTGTCCGATCAATTCGCGGTTGGGATCGATCCGTTGACGCGAACGGACACCAATCGCCTTGGAAATCGACACCGCCTCCATGAAGCCGATGATGGCGATCACCAATGCCATTGGGAGCAATCGTGTCAGGGACAGCCAATCGAGCTGCGGCACCGCCACGGACGGCAGTCCGGGGGGGATCTCGCCGACCACAGTTCCGCCGGCCTGGAACCTGATGGCCGTTGTGTCAATCGGTCTTGTATTCACCTGCAACCGCCATGTTTTGTCGTCCGACGCCGCGCTGGTGCGGAACTGACTTCCCAGGTAGTAGTCGTATTGCTCTCTCTCTGTTTCCAATCGCGCAAATTGGAGCCGGCGAAGCATGCGACGCCGCTGCTGAACCTCCGACTTGAGTTTGCTGATGGCGACGTCGAGGAATGAGCGCTCCGCCCGCAATTCGAGAATATCGGTGTCGGGCAACAGTCCCCGCCGCTCGGCATTGGCAATGCGCGCCTCCAGGGTCACGTTGGTGTCGGATTTGGCGCTGAGCGTATCGACCAGGGCATTGTACTCGCGAATCGATTCCCGCATAGATGGCGGATGGATGTTTTTGATTGTGGCGGTTTGTTCCTGCGAGAACCCCACCAGCCACGACAGGGTTGTCGTGATTGCCACGGCGACGAGCACTTCGGGGACGCGCGGCAACCACCGTCGCAGACTGAGCATGATAGCCAGCGCCAGGGCGGCCATTCCCAGAGTCGGCCAGTGGACGTAGGCGAAGGCGGCTTCGACCACGCGATATAGCGTGACCAGATGATGACCCGTTGTGTCGACGGTGACGCCGAGCAGTTTGGAGAGCTGCGAGGTGGCGATAATGATCGCTGCCGCGTTGATGAAGCCGTTGAGCACCGGGTGTGAGAGAAAGTTGACGATCGCCCCGAATCGCAGCAGGCCGAACCACAGTTGAATGACGCCGACCATTAATGTCAGCGTGATGGCATACGCGATAAACGCGCTGCTGCCCATGGCGGCGTACGGTTCGAGCGCGGTGGCGGTCAATAGCGAGACGACGACGACCGGTCCGGTCGCGAGGTGGCGGCTCGATCCAAACAGAGCGGCGACAATCGGGGGCAGGAAGGCGGTGTACAGCCCATAGTGAGCCGGCAGTCCCGCCAACTGCGCATACGCCATCGATTGCGGCACCAGCACCAGCGCAACGGTCACGCCGGCCAGCAGGTCGGCGCGCAGCATCGACGGGGAATACCCGCGCAGCCACGTCACAAAAGGAAAGACGGCGTGGACGATGTTCACGAGAATCCGATTTTCTGTCCTGCTGAATGCCCGGACGCCAACGGGCCGCCGGCGCCACCGGCCGCCCGCGCTCCGACCCTCGTTTGTCCCGAAGAGCCACTAACGCACCCCGGGTGTTGGCTCTACCATCGACCGACGCAGCGGGCGTGTGTCAACGCCAGCGTGCGATAGATCATGTGAGCGAACTTCGAGTATGGCATATACCAAAGCAAGAAGAAGACGCTGACAATGTGGACAAAGTAGCTGGCATACGCCGCAGTGGCCGCGCCGCCCCAGCGGAACAGCCAGGAGGTCATGCCGGTCAGCGCCGCCACGAAGATGACGTACAGGAACAGATAGTCGGTGTAGCCGTTGGCGCCAACATCGTCGGCGTTGGTCCAACGCCGGATGATCAACCAGCCGCTGCCGATCAGCATCGCCACACCGCTGACCGCGCCCAGGATCTTGACTGGGTTGGGCAGATTAAATGGAATGGCAAAGAGACCGTGCATATCCCCGACGCCGAGCATCTCGAGATAATGGGGGATGAACACGGCCACAAAGACGGCGCCCGTGGTGATCATGGCGCCGATGAACCCATAGAGCAACAGCAGGTGCCCGATCGTGCGGGCGTTGTTGGCTTCGCACTTGTTGAAGCTCTTGTGACTGAGGATTTCTCCAACGGTTCCCACGAGACCGTTGAGGAAGGATTTCTGCATCGGTTCACCGGAATCTGCTCGCATCGCCTTCCAGAAGCGTATAAAGC
>WJJR01000356.1 GCA_014729565.1 Candidatus Zixiibacteriota bacterium
CCCCAGGGGCAGCCCCGCCCCCCCCCTCCAGCATCGCAACCCCACACTGCCGCGACATCGGTGAATATGCCCCCGTCATTGCACCACAGTTGCTTGGGAGCATTGTAGTTGGCGCAGTACAAATCCATGTCACCGTCATTGTCAAAGTCGGCCCACGAGATTCCTTCTCCATCAGATGTTGTCAGTCCAGCTGACGCGGCAACGTCAACAAAGACCGTGTCATCATTGCGAAACAGCCGCGAGTTGGGCGAATCGTTTTCCGTGTATAGGTCCAAATCACCGTCGAGGTCATAGTCAATCCAGGCGGCAGGACCTGATGGTTCGTTATCGGGAAGTTCCAACGAATCAGTCACGTCTGTGAATCCGACGACATTGGGCAGATCATTACGTAACAGCAAATCCGGGGCATTGCGGTTTCCCAGGTATATATCTTCGTCCCCGTCGTTGTCATAGTCGCCGACCGCGAGACCAATGGTCTGAGCATTACCGTCCACTCCCAGGGTGGCGGCGACATCGGTGAAGCCGCTGCCATCGTTGCGGTAGAGGCGATTCGCCGTTTGGTTTGCTACATATAGGTCTAAGTCGTTGTCGTTGTCGAAGTCCAGCCAGGCGGCGCCGTTGGTCTCGGACCCGTCATCGACACCGTAGGTCGCACTGACTTCGGTGAAAGTTGAGGTCGAAGGTGAGCGGTACTTGATCAAGCAGTAATCCCGCTTTGTCCCGGTCCAGGCAGGGCCCGTCACATAGATATTGCCGTCTGTATCACAATGCATATCACGCCCACCATCAGGGCCATTTCCCGGACCATTGAAGCGAAGTTCATGGATCAGGTTACCGGCCGGATCGTATCCCAGGGTCACGAAATCCGTATCGGTGCCGTCTCCCGTACTGTAGCCGGTCACGTAGATATTCCCCGCTGGGTCCAACTCCAATGCGTATATGTGATCGTAACCATGGCCCGACCCGTCGTACTGTCGCACCCAGGACGTGTCGCCTTCGGTATTGATTTTCAGGACGATGTAATCGAAGTCGGTACCATTCCAAGTCCTGCCGCCCACATAAACGTTTCCGAATGCGTCAAGCTCCAAATCATAGCCCACGTCCATGCTGTCGCCGTCACCGTCATAGCGATGAATCCAGAGAGTATCGCCATTGGGGCCGTACTTCAGCGTGGCCAGATCATTATTTATGGATTCAGGGTCGAATCCACTGTAACCGGTCACATAAACGTTGCCGGCGTCATCCAACTCCAGATCATAGGCGTGGTCATTCCCATTGCCCGGCCCGTAGTACCGGCGTGCCCACTGGGGATTTCCGTCAGAATTGTACTTGATGGTGGCATAATCGTAATTGGTGTTAGCCCCCGGGCTTCCTCCCGTTACATACACATTCCCCAGTCCGTCAATTTCAAGACCCTTGGGATAGTCATTGCGCTCAATCGACTCAGTCTTGTACGTGCGAGTCCAAATTGTATCTCCTGCGCTATCCAATTTCGCTGTAAAGTAGTCCAGATTGGTACCAGCTACGTAGACTACGCCCGTGGTATAGACATTGCCGTCTGCATCGAGTTGCACATAGTGTGCGCCGTCCGATATGTTTGCGGGACCGTTGTAACGCCACACCCATCCCGTAGCTCCATCTTCACCATACTTGAGTACCACAAAATCTTGATCTGAACTCACGCCTTTACTGGAAGCTGTCACATAGACGCTGCCATCCGTATGTACTGCTACGTCCGTACCGTCATCGGTATCGTGCGCCGGCCCATCGTACCGCCGCACCCAAGACGTGTCACCATCAGGCGTATACTTGATCGTTACAATATCCCAGTCCGCTCCCACTCCGATACTGTATCCTGTGATGTAAATGTTCCCGTCTGTGTCGATGTCAACTGCTTGGGATCTGTCATTGTCGTTCGCTGGTCCATCGTAGTATCGGACCCAGGCAGTATCAACTTCCGCTGAAACCTCTCCGGCAAGCAGCAGGGCCAAGAGAAGACAACAGAGACTGACAAAAGCTCGCTTCGATCGCATGTGACCACCTCTTAAGGTGTGCATTCAAATGCTCAGACATGTCATCGCAGCACACAGCGAAACAACTCTTGCTCACTCTGCCAGGGACGATGGCGCGTAAGACCGAATCGCAGATTCGACGGCTGTATGTGCATGCAGTACATCTCGTTGGTTTGGCATTCCTACAATAATTAAGTCAATGCCAGGGGGTACTGCAAGCCCTAATCTGACAAGATGAAATCACTCGTATTTCACCGCCGGGGATTCGGGCCCCCAAATGGGCGCCCACCTGTTGTATTCTGAACTGTTGAAGGCAATAATAGCCAGTGCCCGACGTGGGCTGGTCACACACCCGATCGCGACGCCGATCTAAGAGTTTATGGATGCCAGCGCTATCAAACGCCAATTGCCGCCTCACCTGACCTTGGTTGGGAAATTGGGGGGCGGCGGCTTTGCCACCGTTTACCGGGTGCGGAACAGCAAACTCGAAGTTGACTGGGCGCTCAAGGTGCTCGATGCCAACAAAATGTCATCCGCTTCAGGCAAGAGCAAAGCGCTCAAGGAAGCCCAAATCACAGCGCGCATTCACCACACCAATGTGGTCACGATTCACGATGTCGATGAGGTTAACGGCTTCATCTTTATGGAATTGGTTGACGGTCCCTCGTTTTCCAGTCGATTGGAACTGGGCCTGACGTCGTGGCGGGAATACCGGGGAATCGCGGAGGGTGTGCTGGCCGGTTTGGCCGCAGCTCACCGCCAGGGTGTGATTCACGGCGACATGTCTCCGCGGAATATCCTGTTAACTCCGGACGGAATTCCCAAACTGGTCGATTTTGGGTTGGCTCGCCACGGAGACTTCTCCTGTTCTTCGATCGGGTTAACGCCCGGCTACGCCTCGCCGGAGCATGTGCTGAATAAGAGGCTCACATTCCAATCCGATGTGTTCTCAACCGGGGCATTGCTGTACCAACTGGCCACCGGCCAACACCCGTACGAATGGGAGAATCACTTCGCCTACTCATACGCGATTCTCAATGATCACCCCCGGGAACCACGCATCGGCTTTTCGGACGCGCCGCCATTCCTGGTGCAGTTTCTTCTGCGTGCCCTCTCAACGGAACAGGCCCACCGCTACACCTCCGGAACCGAGATGGAGCAGGCGTTCCGCACCGGGTACAGCCGGGACCGGGCCGACGTGAGCCACTCGTCCTCGGCGGCCGTCTCTCAGTCCGCCAGGGCGTGGCGCCATTACCATCGCGGCCAGGAATACTATCATGGGAGCACACGGCAGGAGATGGACTGGGCGGAGGACGAATTCCGGGCAGCGCTCCGATGCGATCCAAGCTTCTCGCTGGCCTATGCCGGCCTCGCGGATGTGGCGGTATTTCGTTACATGTCATACTTCGACCGCTCCCTGGTTGCCCTATCGAAAGCCGAGCACTACTGCCAGCAGGCCTTGGAACGCGATCCATCGCGACCCCAGCACTACCGGTCGCTGGGACGCATTTTCATGATGCGCCGGGAGTTTGATGAGGCACGACAGAACTACTCCAAGGCCATCGAACTCGACCCCGACTACATGGCGGCCCATATTGCGTTGGCTTGGTGTGGTGTCGAGTCACAAGATATGGTGGCCGCCGAACACGCCGCAATGGCAGCACGGGCCATCGACGCAGACAACCTGGAAGCGGCACTGCTGTTGGCGCGCATTTACTACTATCAGAAAGATTACGATCGCAGCATTGCCATTGCCAATGAAGCCATAAAGCTCAAGCGCAATTCCGGTCGTGCGCACTACGATCTGGCGATGGCGCAGCGGGCGCTGGGTGAATTCGACAACGCCCGCCAGTCCTTCCGAATGTCATTGAATTACCAGGGCGATCCCAATACGCTCAACGACCTCGGCGTGCTGGAACTCTCTGAGAAGGATTACAATGCGGCTGCGGACGCATTCGCGCTGGCGTCCCAGGATGAGGCCTTCGCCTTTCTTGGACTCTATTATCTGGGGTTCACGTATTATCTGGCGCAGAAAACGACATCGGCGCAGGATACCTTCAGGCAATCGTTGGAGCAATCACAGCAGTTATCGAAACGTGATCCCATCGACCCGTACCCTCGGATTGTTGGTGCAATGGCGACGGCCGCATTGGGCGATGCTGATCGGGCGCGAACGCTGATGGCAATGAGTGTAGAATTGGATCCAAACGACGGGTTGGTTGCGTATTATGGCGCGTGTGCACTGTCATGGATTGCGCGTCCGGATGAAGTCGAAAGCGCGTTGCAACCGGCCTTGACACTTCCGCGATCGCCCTCGAGAATCGAAGCGTCGCTCGATCCCCACTTCACGCGTCTGTCGAAGTAATCAGTTCTTCTACAAGGTGGTTAGGGGCAGCTCAACAGTAACCGTAGTCCCGCGGTTGACCGTACTGTCAACCCGGATATCGCCTCCATGCTCGTCGATAATCCGATTCGTCCCGTGTGCCCCATCCACTTGCGGTGGAATTTGATTTCAGTGTGAGCGAATTTCTTTGGAGACAAGAACGAAAAGTAGCGCTACGGGGATTCGAACCCCGGTTTGATGGCTGAGAACCACCCGTCCTAACCCCTAGACGATAGCGCCACTGGTGCCGTGCTTGCGCACGTCTCAGACCGCCGAATTAAACCGTCCGGACCGCCATCGTCAAGCGGTTTCGGCGGTAAGCTGTTGTCAGATATAGCGCATACGGGCCTCAACTTTCCAACCGGTTGGCCGACAACAGTAATAGAATTTCCGAGTGTATGCCAGTACTGGGGTATGTGGAACGCCCCGGTCCCGCCTGGGACCGGGGCGTTCGGTGTTTCCCGTTCCGAAATGTTGCCCGTCTTCCTCGGCCGGTTTCTACGGGCGAGGTGCCCGCACTACATCGCGATTACTAATGGGCCGTTTTCAGATCCAGCTTGCCGGTTGATAACGCCAGCCATTCGGCGCTCTTGAGAGCGACTGCTGCGACAGTGACCGTCAGTGCCGTTACCCAGACAAGCCGCCAGAGCATGGCCGCATTGCTCATCGCGGACAACGATTCAATGAACGGCTGATGCAACAGCGCACGACGCATGACTTCCAGCCAATAGGTCAACGGTTGCGCGCGCGCGATCGCGGCCACCCAGCCCGGCAAAATGTCGATCGAAAAGACCGCGCCGCTGAGCAGGAACATCAGTCCCGATGCGCCCTCGGCGATCCCGAAACCGTGCTGCGCGGTGACCATGGTCACCGCAGCCAGCATAATGCCGATCGCCATCATCCCGGCAATCCCGCAGATCATCGCGACGACGATGTACGGAATGTCGATCCACGTCGCGCTGTACGAGATCCCGAACGCCGCATATCCGACCAGCAACGTCAACGCCACCGCCGCGGTGGTCGCGAACACTTTTGCGAGACCGCGGCCGACGAGATACGTTCCCATTCCCAATGGTGCGAGATAAATGTACCGGATCATCTCGTAATGCTCACGGTCTTCGAAAATGGTTTGGCCGACACCGGTCATCGCTTGAATGACCAGAATGAAGAACGCGTTGCCGACATAGAGTTGCGCAAACGCGATGTCCGACGCCGGCTGGCCGGTGACCACTTTGAACATGAAGACGATGATCAACGCGCCGAACAGCGGACGCACGACCTGATATGTTAGGAACAACGTCGGGTCGGTCCAGTTCGACTCGATGGCCCAGCCCAACCGTCCGGCGGTCAGCATCCCGTGTATCGCCGATTGTATTCGTGTGATCCAACTCATCGCAATTGCTCCGTATTGCACTTTATCAGTTGCAACCCGAACACCATTCGTTGTGCAGCACAATGCGTTCGTCGCGGTCGGTGATCATTTCGACCGCTGATGTCTCCGCAGTGACGGTGTGCGCCAGCACTGGGCAGTCGAGATGTACGCAGGTAATCAGATCCTTCAGCCAGCCGGAGTCGACCAACGCATGACGGCGCGGGTACGGTTCACGGAGTTTCAATTCCACCACCGGAATGATTTCAGACCAGCCGCCGAACATAACCACATTGTACCATGAGTGATGCGCCTCGGTGAACACCGACGGAGCACACCGCACCAACTGTGTCGACATCTCGGCCCGCTTGACTTCACGGACACAAATCGTGTCGACCACCTCACGGCGCAACGTTCGTGGATTCACATTCAGCATATCACTCACCCCCTCGTCGAGGAGGTAAACCTTCTCGTATCGTCTCTCTGGTGAACTCACAGATCCTCTCGTGTTGTGTGCTTATTGCGCTTTCAGTGTCAGGCGGCCGGATTCTTTGCCGAGCCGTTCCATGTACCGCAAACCGCGCAGCGCCGCCCAATTCAGTACGATTGTTGCGACAACCAACATGCTCAACTCCAGTTCAACCGTGAACAACGGATTCACCTGACTGCCGGCGAAGACCAGTTGACGAATTGCATCCAACCCGAGTGTCAACGGGATCGCCGACGCCGCCAGCGCCACCACATTGCCCAAGGAGCGCACCGGGAAGTAAAACCCGGTCAAAAAGTACACCGGCTCCTGAAATAGGTTGGCAGTGTGCCATGCTTCCCGTCCGAACAACATGAACAACGACGATGACAGCATGCCGAGTCCGTACAACGCGCTCATGGTCAAACAGAACACCACAATCAACACCGGCCAGCTCGACACCTGGTAGGTGACACCAAACACCCACGTGCCGAAGATCAGAATCGCCACCGCCCGCGTGGCGGTGAGAAACAATCCGCCGATCGCCATGCCGAGCATGATCGACATGCGTGAGACGGGAGCGATCAGGTACAATTCCAGATTCCCCATCTCCTTTTCCCAGTAAAACTGGGCCGCCATCGACCAGAGGATGTTCTGCCAGAAGGCGATCATCGCACCGGAAACGACGACAAAGCCGATGTACTGCTCCGGTGCACCAAGGCCGCGATAAACCAATGCGAACGCAAACACCGCCAGCAGTGGCAACGCAACATCGAAGATCGTCCATGACAATTCGCGGTTGGCGCCGACCACACGCACATAGGCGCGTCCCCAAATGGCGCGAAGGTTGGTTTTGAGATTCTCGTTCATGGTGTTGCTCCATATTCGAACGTAGGGACGGATTGCATACGCCCTTCAGAGTCAGGTCCTGCTGTCATTCCGGGCGTATGCAATACGCCCCTACGATTCAATCTCACGTGGGTGCCACTGACCAAGGGGCCTGTTGAAAAAGTCGTGTGTTGACTCCAGACCAAATGACATAACTGAGTGAGACAATCATAACCTCGCGTAGGTGCGGCTCTTAGCCGCACCGGTCCGGCTAAGAGCCGGGCCTACGCGATAACCCTATGGGTGTTTCAACAGGCCCCAAGGTCAGTGGCGCCCGTTTACCTCTACTCAGCTAATGTGCTCCGTTGCCGTTGCGTTCGCTGTGTGACAAACCATGTCCAACCAGATTTAGAAACGCGTCCTCCAATGTCGGTTCGAGCTTGGTGACCGAATAGGGTGGCGCGCCGGTTTGCGACAGACGGTCAGTGACCGCGGCGATGCCCTGCTCCTCGTGCAAAATCACCCGCACATGCGTGCGTCCGCGATCATCGCGGTGTTCCATGTCGGCCGAACGCACGACCCGCAGATCGGAGAGCGGATTGCCGCCATTTGACCACAACGGAATCTCGATGCGGTACACACAGTCGGGCGCCAGATCGCGCTTCAGGTTCGCCGGCGTGTCGCAGGCGAGGACACGTCCCTGGTCGATGATCGCCACCCGGTCGCACATCGAATCGGCTTCGGCCATGTAGTGCGTGGTCAACAGGACCGTGCGTTCGGGATGTGCGGTCATCCATTCGCTGATGAAGTTGCGTACTTCGCGCGCCACGCCGACGTCGAGACCGAGCGTCGGCTCATCCAAAAACAGAATCTTCGGGTCGGAGACGAAGCCGCGGATGATGTTCATCTTTTGACGCATTCCGGTCGAGAGTTTCGAACTCTTCTGATGCGCCGCTTCGCTCAGTCCCAGAATCTCCATCATCCGGTCGGCGCGTTCGTGAACGACTTTCGTGGGCACGCCGTAGAATTGCGCGAACATCCAAATCGTCTCGCGCACCGTCAGGATACCGAAACCCGAATGCTCACCACCCGACACCATGTTGATGCGCCGACGCACCTGCTCGGGTTGTTTGGTCACGTCGATCCCGTCGACGAATGCGTCTCCACTCGAGGGGAGCAGCAAGGTCGAGAGAATCTTGATGACCGTTGTTTTGCCTGCGCCATTGGGACCGAGCATGCCAAAAAATGATCCCTTAGCTACCGCAAAATCAATATCAGATACTGCCGTAAAGTCGCCGTATTGCTTGCGCAGTCCTCGAGCGTCGATCACTGTGTCAGTTGCGTGCACCGTTTCGTCGGCGGCATAGTTAGTCGCGTCTTTTTTGGTGGAATGTTTTGTGGTGTTCGCAGTGGGATGTTTTGTCGTGGGTGTCACGTCAACCTCCTGTATCACTAAACCAGCGTGAACCTTTGCCACTATAGCCCAAGACGGCAAACGCCAAAACGTCCAACACACCAAAATAGTGACCCGAGTGCGGCAACAATTAACCATAAGCCAAGAAACGCGCAGAAGCGTTCCCAGGGG
>WJJR01000357.1 GCA_014729565.1 Candidatus Zixiibacteriota bacterium
CCGATTGTGTTGGACAGCGGATTCGTTGCGGTCAAGTGCACACGCTGGCGGGAGTACCCCGGCGTGTTGGCATTGGCGATATTATGTCCCGTGGTCGACAACGCGTACTGCTGCGACAACAATGCGCGCTTCGCGAGTTCCAATCCCTGGAAGATGCCTGACATGGGCGACCTCGTTTAAGACGTCAGCAGTGCCGATCCACCGATAGCGCCGCGGCATCGGTTTTCCGTGGCTGCGGTCCGGGATAATCCGTCATGGCTACGTTGGTGGCAGCCAGCAGGTGAATGATCTCATTGATATTCGACAGCGACCGCTCGATCAGCATCCGGTTCTGTTCTTTGGTCTTGTTGACACGCTCGATGGCCGACGCCATGGAGACACGCAGTTCCGCCAGACGGCGTCCATAGTCGTCGGACAGTGTGGCAATCAGGGTCTTCAAACTGGGCGATTGGTCGTCGATGTCGGTGGCATCGGCGACTTGCTGGACCAGTCCGCGACGGCGCTGTTCCAGCTCGCGGGATCGCTTCAGGGACTCCTCCTGATCACGGAGATTGGCCTGAAGTTTTTCGATATCCCCACGGACGAGGCAGTCCTGCTGCTGCCGCAGCAAGACCAGGATGCGTTCACAATGCTCCGCCTCTTCTGCCACGACCGAGATGAGTTGTTCAATCACATCGCTCACGTGTTCGCTACCTGGTGTCAAAGGTGCTCAGCCTAATGCGCGGATTGTGTGACGACCCTCCACGCTCCCCTAGTCTTTATCGGACCGAAGATGCCGGAATTCAACCGGCTCTGGTCGGTCACAAATTCAGCTTTCCCTGCCACGGATCAGGCTCCCTGAGCAGGTCGAAGGGCTGCTCTGATTTGGTCTCGGATGCCGGCTCCACAGTCGCCTCGGTTTCAACGCGTCCCTTGAGCGACTCATACAGCATATCTCCCAGGCCGACACCGCCCTTCCCGGCAATCGATTCGGCCATCTTTTCGGCTGCCACCTTCAGCATGACGCCGCCACCGAACTGTCCACCATCCGACATACTGCTCACTGACTTCACCATCGGCTCGAGGAGGCGCGCAATAAAGATCGATTCGAAATCACGACTGGCCTTGCGCAGCGTGAGCAATTTCTGCGCAGCCTCGTCGGCCGGTTTCGGCTGCTCCGGGCGCGGAACGCCCTTCTGGTCTCCGCCGACGATGTTGACGGCCTGGACTGAATCGATTGGCTGCATGGGATACCCTACAGAATCACCAGCTCGGCGCGTAGCGCACCGGCGCGTTTGAGTGCCTGGAAAATGGCGATGATATCACTTGGCGACGCACCGATGGCATTGAGGCTCTCGGCGACGTCCTGAATATTGCTGGACGACGGCAGATAAACGACGCGGGCGTCTTCCTGCGTTACCTGAATGCTGCTTTCCTGTTCGACGACGGTCTCCCCTTGCGACAGGGGTGCCGGCTGGCTGATCACCGGCGATGTTTCAATTTGGACGGTGATGCCACCGTGGGCAACGGCGACCGGTGCAATCGTGACGAACTGTCCGGCAACGATAGTCCCGGTCTTCTCGTTGATGACGACGCGTGCGGCGGCATCCGGTTCAACAACCATCGATTCGAGTTCGGAGATGAATTCGGCGCGCCCTTGTGTACCGTCGTAGCCGGCCGGGATTTCCACCTGGACGATCGCCGGCTGTGAGGCTTGGGCGACTGCACCCCAGCGATCGGCGATGGCATCGGCCATGCGTCGTGCGGTGGTCCAGTCCGGATCATGCAGAATCAGTTCGAGATACGACGGGTTTGACGGGAGTTTGAACATCGGCGTTTCCACCACACCCCCACCGGGAACACGGCCGACCAGCGTGTAGTTGCGCGATACACTGGCCCCTTCCGCTTCAACGGCAAAGCCTCCGGTAGACACCGGACCCTGGGCGTGCGCGTGCACGGTGCCGTCGCGGGCCGCCAGCGGTGTCAGAAGCAATGTTCCGCCACGCAGGCTTTTGGCATCGCCGATGGATGACACGGTGACGTCGATGTGCTCACCGCGTACGTTGTCCATCGACAGTGTTGACGTGACCATCACGGCGGCGACGTTTTTGACCTTAACGGCTTCCGGATCAACGGTAATGCCCATTCGCCGGAGCATGTTGGCCAGCGTCTGAATCGTGAACTCGGTTTGCTGGCCGTCTCCCGTCCCTTCCAAACCAACCACCAGGCCGTAGCCGAACAGCGATGTGTTCCCCGGACCGGCGATGTGGGAAATGTCTTTGAAACGGACGGCGGCGGCGGTCGGAGACACGGCGCTTATCACGAGCGCAAACGAAATCGCAACCGTGACCACCTGTCGTACTGTCCGAGCCGTTGACATTGTCGTGTTCCAAGCTTGAGCGATCATCCGATGATCCTTCTCACGATGTCGGTTGCGCGATTAAAACACCCAATTCAGAAAGCGCATGATCCACCCGGGCTTGCCGCCATTGGAGGCCGCACCTTTGCCGCGATAATTGATCTGCGCATCGGCGATCTGATAGGAATAGATCGTGTTGTCGGTTTGCACGTCCTCGGCGCGGACGACCCCGGTCAGTGTCAGCATCTCCTTATCATTGTTGATGCCGACGACACGCGATCCTTCGATGACAAGGTCGCCATTCTCACGCTTGCCGACAACCTGCACGGTCATGCGGGCCTTCAGATTGCCCGAACGGGACGTTTGTCCCTGGTTGTTCGATTTGTTTTCCGACTCCCCACTCGCGCCAAAGAGCGGAATCATGTCGAGTGACCCGAAGCCGGGACCGGCATCCAGATCGAATTCGCTGCTCTTCTGTGTGTTGGTTTGTACGTTGTTCTGGGCCGATGAGGACTCGACAATCAACACGGTCAGTACGTCGCCGATCTCATTCGCCTTGATGTCGGTGTACATCGACGCCGACCGCATTTGCGAGAATTGATCGGCGGAGACGCTGGATACGCTGATGACGAAGAACAAGAGGATCAGCCAGAAGCGTAGTCCCAGAGATTGAGCGGCGGGTTTGGTCGGATTGGGTGACTCCATGTAACCCCTTCCCTTCCTGAGTCAATTCCGGTTCAATATGTCGGTGCAACCGTTCCATCGCCGGTGACGATGGCATCGATCAGTCGGTTCGCATATTCGGTCTTGACGCGAATGGTCTGTTGCCGGTAACCATCTTCCATGGCCGTGGCGTTGGCGGTCACACGGACCCCACCCGATTCGTATTCGAGCGTGACTCGGTCACCGCGTTGCACCAGTGGGATGGTCTCGACCCAGCGGCGATCAACGAGACTACCGGCGTTGATCGTGCGTGCGGCACGGCAATTGTCGAGCGAATCCGGATCGGTCATCACCCACTTGACATATCGCGTGATCTCCTGCCAGTCGCGCGTGACATCGCCAAGACCAATGATGTCGTGTCGTTTCAGCTTTCGCGTGGTCACGAGAACGCTGTCGAAGAGATCGACACGGATTGGCACCGGCACGGAACCAAGCGTTTTCCCATTCTTGCGAAAATGTGCGCGTGCCGTAATCGGTCCGATGGCATCATCGTAGTCGGGCAGTGAGACCGTGACATTGTCAGCCGCCCGATACTTGGGTGCAATCCGAGTCCGGTGACGCTTGATGACGATGTTCGCAGGTGCATATCCCGTGCGCTCACAGACCGCTGATTGCAGTTTCGACTGCAGGCGATCCTCCAGAGGCGCCGCGTCTGCACGCGCGGTCCCCAGGAGCACGAGTACCACGACGAAAACAAATAGAGAACTGCTGCTACGCATAATGATTACCGCTTCAGTTCGTTGGCAATTCGCGACATGTCATCCGACGTCTGGATCGCTTTGGCGTTGATTTCGTACGCCCGCTGCGCGAGGATCATGTTGACCATCTCGTCGACCACTTCGACGTTGGCCATTTCGAGATACCCCTGGGCCAATTCACCAAAGCCGTTCTCAGATGGATTGCCGAGGATCGCGTCGCCGGACGAGGCCGTTGCCAGAAACAGGTTGTGACCGATGGCGTTCAGGCCGCCCGGATTGAGGAATTTCGCCAATTCGATCTGCCCCACCTCCTGCGGATCGAGCTGCCCGGGAAGCGATACCTGTACCCGTCCGTCGATGCCGACTGAGATGGCTTCGGTATCCTGGGGCAGGGTGATTTCCGGCGTCATGAAGAATCCGTCGGCGGTGACCAGCCGCCCATCGCTCGACACCTTGAAGGCGCCATCGCGGGTGTAGGCCACCGTTCCGTCGGGCATCGACACCTGGAAGAATCCATTGCCCTGAATCGCCACGTCGAGTGGATTGTCGGTGGGATTCAAGTCCCCGGTATCAAACGTCCGCACCGTCGCGATCGGCTTTGCCCCGTAGCCGACCTGCAAGTTCACGGGGACGACGTTTTCGGCCGAGACATTCGTGCCGGCGCGACGCACGTTCTCATAAAGTACATCCTGGAACTCGACTTTGGATTTCTTATAACCGGTCGTGTTCACGTTCGCCAGGTTATTGGCAATCGTGTCAATGTTGAGTTGCTGCGCCACCATGCCGGAGGCGGCGGTTCGCAGGGCTTTGATCATAACGACATCCCTTTCGTCATGCGATTAGGCCGGAGCGCGTCCGAGTTCATTGACGACACGCCCCTGCACTTGATCCTGCATCTGGATGGCCCGTTGATCCGCTTCGTAGAAACGGAAGGTGGTGATCATATTGACCATCTCTTCAATCGTGTTCACGTTGGAGTGTTCAAGGAATCCCTGGCGGATCGCGGATTGATTGTCGTCCTGCGGTGCGACGGTGGGGATTCCAATCTCGAAGATGGTCGAACCGCCGCGCACCAGCACGCGCGGATCATCAAAACGCACAATGCGCAACGTATCCACGAGACGTCCATCAACCGAAATCTGTCCATCGCTATTAATCGACACCTCACCGGCCGGCAGCCGGATAACGCCGTTGTCGCCCAGGACAGCGTGACCATCGGCCGACTGCAGGGTTCCATCAGTGTCCACCGAGAAATGGCCATTGCGCGTATAGCGCTCGCCATCGGGTGTCTGGACGGCGAAGAACCCGTCGCCGGATATCGCAACATCCATGGCGTTACCGGTGCGATTGAGAGACCCCGGAGCGAAGTCAATCGCCAGGCCCACCTGATTCGTCGCGCCCCAGTCCTCGGCGCCCGGAACGATCGCCTCTTGTGCTTCGTTCAGACGCTCGACAAACAACCGGTCTCGCTTGAACCCGGCCGTCTGGGCATTGGCCAAATTGTTGGTGATCACCTCTTGCCGCTTCAGTGACGGTAACATGCCGGATGCAGCAGTGGCGATTCCTTTGATCATACACGACCTCCACGCCCATGCATGGCAAAGGCCGTGCCGCAAATGCTCGGCGCAAAAGCTCTCTCAAATAAACCTCATACGGGAATTCGGGATACCCGCCTTTCCCTTTATCACTCTGATAGTTATGGGGGCGTGTTGATGTAACAATTCAACCCGTATCGCTCACTGCGAGCCGTTACTCAAGCTCTTCCTCCGCCAGTGTCAGCGCCAGGGCGGAAAAATGTTCGCCCGCAATCTGAACAGAATACCCAGGGGCATTTTCACGATACTCTCCAAGTCTGCTTGACTGAGATAATTGTCACGGTCATTTTGGCTGGGAGGCAAAACTCGCCTCGGGCATTACTGACGACGACACGCCTGAGAATCATGATGCTTCCCGAATTCCACGCGGGATGCTCAGATCATCCCGCCTGTCCGCGAGGACTGAGGGCATCTCTGCGCGTGCATCGAGGAAAGGAGGTGATCTCACTCTCAATATGTGACGTGATTACTCTCACCGTAGACTCTCACCACAGGAGGTGACTGATGATTCGTCGAATCATCATTCCGGTCATGCTGATCGTGCTATTTGCCGGTGGTGCTGCACTGGCACAGGATGACGCATTTCTGCGGGCCAATGACCGTGTGAAGCCCATCGATGTTCCGATGTACAAGGAACCGCCATCGTTCTTCTATGTCCCCAATGAGATGATCGTACAGCTTGAAATGGCCGAGCAAGTGCGGTCGCTCACCGTCAACCGTGACCAGTCGACGGGACTGATGGTTACCGGACACAGCGAGCTGGACGAACTGAACCGCAAGTTCGGCGTCACGAAGTTCCAGCGGGAATTCCCGGATATGCCGTTGGAGGTTCGAGCAGCGAATGACCCGAATCTATCCAGCTACTACGTGATGGAATTCAGCCGCAAGTACCCGCTCGGTGAGGTCATGAAAGCCTATCAGGGCTGCGCCGTTGTGTGCGGTGCGGAACCGATCGGCGTTCATCCGATCTATGCCACGCCCAACGATCCGTACTTCGCGTCTGACCAGTGGAACTTCTATGATCCCGAAGACAACGACGTCGATGCGACCGACGCGTGGGATCTGGAAACCGGTGACGAGGGTGTTCTGCTCGCCGATCTCGATTCGGGCTTGCAGTATGATGCCCGCGACCTGGGTGGACTGGCCCCCTACACCGATGGCAATGTGTGGATTAACGAACCGGAGTACAACGGCGCCCCCGGCGTCGATGACGACGGTAACGGGTATGTCGACGACTGGATCGGCTGGGACTTTGTCGACAACATCTTCGGCGCGTGGCCGGGTGAAGACGACGACACGCCGGACAATGAGCCGACCGACTTTAATGGTCACGGAACCCACGTCGGCGGCATTATGGGTGCGATCACCAATAATGGTATCGCCGTCGCTGGTCTGGCCGGTGGCTGGAACGCATCACAGAATGCACCGGCGAATGGCTGCAAGGTGATGGCGCTGCGGATCGGCTGGTCGGCGCCGCACCCGCAGAACCCGAGTGTCGAAGTGGGCTACGTGCGCATGGATTTCGCCGCCCAGGCGTTGTACTACGCGACGAACAAAGGGGCGACGGCGGTCAATTGCAGTTGGGGATCGTCGAACTCGGGCGGCCTCGGAGCGGCAGTGACCAACGCGATCAACAACGGCGTGATCATCGTGCACGCGGCCGGCAACTCGAACAGCAGTACGCCCGACTATCTCGGATCGCGCACCGACGTGATCAACGTTGCGGCAACCGACGACAGTGACGTGCGCGCCTACTTCTCGAATTACGGGACGTGGGTCGATATCGCCGCGCCGGGTGTGGACATCCTGAGCACCTATTCCCTGCACTACGACGGCGGTTACGTGGCCTGGCTGGACGGCACGTCGCAGGCGTGTCCGCATGTAACGGCCGCGGCGGGTATCCTCAAGTCGTATGTGCCGAGCCTGACCGCATCGGAGATCACCGATCTCATCCTGAATCACACCGACAACATCGACGACATCAATCCGTCGTATGCCGGACTGTTGGGCAGTGGACGGTTGAACGTGCATCGGTCACTCGATGCCGCCGTGCCACCCGATGTCACCGTGATTCAGCCGAACGGCGGTGAAGTGCTCTACATCGGCCAGGAGTATGACGTGACCTGGGATGCGACTGACAACGTCGGGATCGACTCGTCCATCGTCGACTACTCAGTCGACAGTGGCATCAATTGGACACGGATTGCCTCACTGACGGGGAACCCAGGGGTGTACACCTGGACCGTGACCGGTCCGCCGTCGGATCAGTGCCGCATGCGCGTCACCTGTTATGACGGTGAAGGCATGGCCGGCGACGACATGTCCGACGAGGACTTCTGCCCGCCGTACAAGCGGTCGGTCAGCGGACAATTGGATGTCGTCAATTCCGGTGCGATTCCCGAAACGTATGCCTTGCTGCAGAACCATCCGAACCCGTTCAACGCCAGCACACAGATTCCGTATGCGCTCAGCGAGCCGGGTAAGGTCCAATTGGACGTTTACAACCTGCTCGGTCAGCGGGTGGCGACACTCGTCGACCAACATCAGGAAGCCGGTTATCATGTCGCGAATTGGGATGCGCATGATGCCGCATCGGGCGTTTACCTCTACCGTATCCGCACCGACAGCTACACCTCCACACGGAAGATGGTGGTGCTGAAGTAAGTCTGGATATTCAGGCATCCTGCACACAATGGCCTCTCCCCTGTTGGGGAGAGGCCATTGTGTCAATTGACGCGGTGCCCCACCGCTTGGGGCCCGTTGAAAAGGTCGTGTCTTGTTTCCGGACCACGCCTGGGCACCAAACGAATGAATTGTAACCTCGCGTAGGTCCGGCTCTTAGCCGGACCGGTGCGGCTAAGAGC
>WJJR01000358.1 GCA_014729565.1 Candidatus Zixiibacteriota bacterium
GCCGCCGATCTCGACATTCCCGGTGTCCAGGTTGAAGGATCGTGCGTGGAAATCATGCGGAGCGTGAAGGAAGCGGTGTCGATTCCCGTCGCAATCAAGCTGAGCCCCTATTTCAGCTCGATGGCCAACATAGCACGGCAGTTGGACGACGAAGGGGCCGATGCCCTTGTCTTGTTCAACCGCTTTTATCAGCCCGACATCGACCTCGATGAACTGGAAGTCGTGCCCAATGTGCTCTTGAGTACACCGCAGGCGATGCGTCTCCCCTTGCGCTGGGTAGCGATCCTCCATGGCCGTGTCAAAGCCAGCCTCGCCGCCACCAGCGGCGTTCACAGCGCCCAGGACGTGCTGAAGATGCTGATGGCGGGTGCTCACGTGACCATGATGTGCTCCGCCCTGCTCCGCAACGGCGCCGGACACATTGCGACGGTCCTTGAGGATCTCACCAACTGGATGGAGGAGCACGAGTACGAATCTGTCGAGCAGATGCAGGGCTCGATGAGCCACGCGCGAGTCGAGAATCCGGGCCAGATCGAGCGGGCCCAGTACATGCGGGCGCTGCATACGAACCCGCCGTATGGCTGGAAGTAGTCCCGGGAGCGCCGGCACAATCGCCTTGACTTCACCCAATTGATTGCTAATCAATAGCCCGCCCGGAGCGTATAACCGTTTCCGGGCGGCGGCTTTCTAAGCCGTCCCTATACAGAGAATAAACGTCCCTGTCGTCTAGCCCGGTCTAGGACACCGCCCTTTCACGGCGGCAACACGGGTTCGAATCCCGTCAGGGACGCTCAAGTTACGGGCCACTCGTGGCCCGTTTTTTTTGTGCACCATGCGAAAGGGCCAGCCGCCGGCTCGCACCTACGACGGAAGTACCAATAGGGGCGCATGTTCTTGCTCTCCAAGATCTTACACGCTGATGTTTGACATCCGCTACACGGGAGACCGGTGTGCAACCGGCTGTGCCTCACGCGCCGGGCTCTTCAGAGCCGTCTGCAACGCATGTGAGAGTGTTGCCAGATCGACCGGCTTGCTGAGAAATTCCCGAGCGCCGACCTTCATCGTCTCGAGAACGGTCTCGCTGGTTGGCTGACCGGACATGACCAGCACAATCTGCTCCGGTCGGGTTGCCCGTACCTGTCGCAACACCGACAGCATGTCCTCCATTCCGAATGCCATATCGATAAGCACAAGCTCCGGGGGATTCGATTGCAGGCGTTGAAACAGTTCGCTCTCAGTGGCGACGTCATCTGATTTGTAGTTGAGCAAGTGCAGCAAGTGACTGATCAATCGGTTTTGTACGCCATCGTCGCTGACAATCAGCACGGTTTCGCCGCGACCCATCGGATGGGCGGGGACCGTCTCTTTCGTCTCCGGTACCGCATCCTCCCGGACCGGAAGCTGCACGTAAAAGGTGGTTCCCACTCCCACTGTTGAGTCAACCGTCACCGTCCCGCCGTGGTCTTCCACAACCGTCTTGACGACACTCAGCCCGAGGCCGCTTCCACGCTTCTTATCGGATTTCTTGCTGGTGTAGAAGGGTTCGAAGATGCGGTCAATCAGGTTCTCCGGTATGCCGGGACCGTCGTCACTGATCGCAATTCGGACGCACTCATCCGACGATCCGTCGCGGTCCGGTGGCCCGCCGTTCTTATCATCATTGGTGGATCGTGTATCGACGGTGATGGTGATGGTGCCCGACTTGTTCATCGCGTCTGCGGCATTGCACAGAAGATTGGAGAAAACACGCAGCATTTGACCCGAACCGCCACACAGGTTGGGAACGTCATTGGGATAAGTCCGATGCACGGTGATCGTGTCGGGCAACTCGCAGGTCCGAACGGCCCGGTCGAGGATGCCGATGATATCGAGCGGTTCCAAATTGTAGTAGCCGCGCCGCCCGAGCGTCAACAGATCCTGACTGATTGCCGCCATTTGCGAGGCGACCGACTCCATATCGTCGAGCATTTGCCCGGTCTTGTCACTCAATCGTTCCTGCATGCGGATCAGATCCGGATAGCCGATCAGTGGCCCCAGCAGGTTGTTGAAATCGTGCGCGATTTGCCCGGCCAGTTGGCCCGCGTACTCCAGCCGCCGGCTGCGCTCCAGCGTTTGCTCGATCTGCTTGTGTAACGTTACATCGGTAGCGGCCGTGGTGATTCCAAGAATGGAACCGGTCCGGTCCATCAGTGGTTCGATGTTGACATCATAATAACGCACGTGGTCGGCGGAATGAACCGCCAACTCACGCCGGCGACTCTGACCCGTCGACAGAACATCCTGTTTCACTTCCGTGAACCGAGCGGCATCCTCCGGGGGAAGCAGATCGTAGTCGGTCTTACCGATCGGATCATTGAGGGCGAGGTGGGGGTGCAAATTGTACGTCCAGGTGTATCGCAAGTCGCGATCCTGATGCGTGACGATGATTGGCGAATTCTTGAGGGCAACGCGCAGCCGCTCCTCGCTCTTGAGATACGCCGCTCGATTTTTCGCGAGTTCAATGTCGGTGAGTTCGCGTTCGAATCGTTCCGCCATCGCGTGCGCCAGATACGACGCCGCTTGCATCAAAAGAGATGCACCATCGTTCGAGTACGGTTCAGAGCCGTTGTACACGGCCAGAAACCCGAACATCATGTCGCACCCGATTAACGGAGCCACCATTGCGTAGTGGACGGGCACATCGGACCAGGGTACGTCATGCGGTTCGTTCAGGTGGCAGACAACTCCCTGCTCCAGGGCCTGCTGATACGGCAGACGATTCAGCTCCTCGACGCCCATCGTGGACAAGCGGCCATTGGTCGCAGCGCTTTCGTCCCCCGACGAACTCACGATGATGTTGTAGTCCCCCGAAAACGGCCGGTAGGCCATAATACCGGAAGACCCGCTGAAGGAGTCGGTGATGGCCCCAAGAGCATCACGATAAGCTGCCGCACTCGTATCGGTGATCAGTGCGTGTGCGATCTGTCCGCGCAACGCCAACCAGCGATCGTCCGCGTGTGCGTCCGTATGCGTCACCGCTCCCCGTCTCGCCGTCAGCACGTTTCGGTCGGCGCCCATAGTATCCCCCCTCCGAGCCAGTGCCGGCCGGTGCTA
Source organism: Candidatus Zixiibacteriota bacterium (assembly GCA_014729565.1). Classification (GTDB taxonomy): domain Bacteria; phylum Zixibacteria; class MSB-5A5; order WJJR01; family WJJR01; genus WJJR01. The sequence continues at coordinate 3,094 of WJJR01000358.1, forward strand.
CGTTGTCGGTGACCGTTGGCCAAGCGCATCTTTGATTACCGCCAGCAACGTTTCCGGCTTGTACGGCTTGGTGATGTACTTTACGACACCCTCTGCGTGAGCCTTGTCGTAATCGTCCTTCGACGTCCGCGCCGTCAGCATGATAATCGGAATCGCCAGGCTCTTGCTCGATTCGCGCAACCGTTGAGCCACGACGTGGCCGTCGCCACCCGGCATGCAAATATCGAGCAGGATCAAATCGGGCTGTTCCTTCATCGCCAGTTGAGTGGCCTGGACGCCATCGAGAGCCGAGACAGTTTCGTAGCCGTTGGCCCGGAGCAGAAGCCCCAGTGCCCGCACGATCTCAGGCTCATCATCGACAATCAGGATCTTCACGTTGGACATGTTTGCTCCTGGAGTTTCGTGTGAGTTGTTGATGCATCTTGTGTTTCGATTTGTTGTACGTCTTTGTTGTTGCCGATTCCCAACAGCCGGCTCGCCTCCTTAATCACCGTCCGGATGCTGACCGGTTTCGGCAGACACACATCCGCCCCCAGTTTCGACAATTCCTCAAACCGCTCTGTATTGGCGGAGATGATCATAAACCGGGCATCGGGCGTTTGGGGGTCGTTGTGCAGGCGGCGCAAGACCTGTGTCCCATCCAATCCCGGCATCGCCAAATCCAGGAGAACGAGATCGGGTGAGAACTTTCCGAACTCCACACACCCTTCCAAACCGTCCGAAGCCGTCTGAATGTCCAGATTCAGTTGGGCGGATCCCAAACCATCGACAAGAAACCGGCGGAAGCGGTCGTCATCATCAATCACCAGTACCCGATGAGTGTCGGTCCGCGATTCCAGTGGCTGCAACGCGGCCGTGAGTTGTTGTATCACATTGTCTGTCGTGTCATTCCCATCGACCACGTAGCTGGCGACTTCAATCGCATCGCAGTCTTTGCGGAAACGGGAAATCGATTTCTCGATTCGATTTCGGAATGGCGTCACATCTCCCTCATCGGACTCGCCAACGACGAGGATCATGCCCAGGCCGGGACAGCTCAGGACAGCGTCATCCGACCGGCGAACGGTGCGTAGAATCACATCGCTGATTCGATCATAGATCTGCTGACCGTCATCGGTGCTCAGGTGGATCGAACGCCTTGGGTGGACTGATATGCCGATCACCGAGAGAGCAACGCCGTTAGCGAGACTGGCGGACAAGCTGTCCTCCAGGAAGGCTCGGAATTCCCGCTCTTCCGAATACACCGGCAGCGTAATGGAGAAGGTGCTTCCCTGATCCAGTTCGCTGTCCAGGTCGATGGACCCGCCGTGCGCCTCAACGAGTGATTTCACAATCGCCAGTCCCAGACCGGTGCCTTTGGCGCCGGCGCTGGGCTCACGATGGAATTGCGTGAACTTCCCAAAGACGTGCTTGAGATCTTCTTCCGCAATTCCCCGTCCGGTATCGGAGACATCGACGCGGACGAGTTGCGACTCATCACCGGGCCGCAACGCACCAACGCGGATATGACCTCCCTCCGGCGTGAATTTCACCGCGTTTGACAAGAGGTTAATCAACACCTGCTGGATCTTGTCCGGATCGCACAACACGGGTGGGAGGTTCGCGGTCAACTGCGAATCCAGTCGCAAACCGTGCTGCTCACAGGTCGGACCAAAGTCAACCGCACACTGCCGTACCAGCTCAACAATATCAACCCGTTGCCGTCGCAGGCGGAGACGTCCGGATTCGATCTTCTGCAGATTGAGGATGTCACCGATCAATTTTTCGAGACGGTCACAGTTACGCAGCACCGTCTCCAGACAATCGCGCTGGTCGGGCGTGGTGGCCCCCGTAACGCCATCATTCACCAAAGCGGTGTATGCCCGAATGACGGTTAACGGCGTACGCAACTCATGGGACGCGGTGGACAAGAATTCGGATTTGAGAGCATCGAGTTCCTGGAGCTTACGATTGGCGCATTCGGCGTTATCCAGTGCTGATTGAAGATAATCCTGTGCCTGGCGACGCGCCGTGATGTCGTGAAATGAAACGAGACGCGCCGGCGTGTCGTTCCATCGAATGTCCACCGTATTCATTTCAGCAATTGTGGGAGCGTTGTTGTCTGCGACAATCTCGATCTCGGTGGCGCCGTCCGCCACCAGAGGAACACCGAGCACCTGGTCGATCAGCCGGCCGTGCGACTTTCCGAACAGACGCTCCGCAACGGGATTCAGGTAGGCGATGCATCCATCAGCGTCGATCACCAGCATTCCGTCTGTGCTTTCGGTGATGACGCTGCGCAGACTTTGTTCGCGACTCGTCGATGACGACTCCTCCCTACAATTCGAAACACTATGTCTGCGCTCGGTGATGAACAGGATGCGGTTCAGAAGTGACTGGCTCGATGCATCGGAACGAACGACATAGTCATCGGCGCCGTACTGAATGCACTGGTGACCAACACCGGGATCATCGACAGCGGAGTATACAACGACTGCTGCGTCGCCACACCGGCCCCGGACCGCTCTAATGATCTCGGCGTCGACCGGACGCACCTGCTGATCCACACTGACAACAACGGCATCGCACACGGGAGACGGCCGATCGGCGCCGGATACAGACGAGACTCGGCAGGCCTCACAGTGCACATCGATCGACGATACGGTAGCGGCATCACGCTGCAACTCCACAGCAACCTGCTCCGACCGGTCGCTGTCGACGCCGGTGACCCAAATGTGCAGTTTGCGTATCGTCATGACATACCGGTTTCCGACCGTGGCGTTTATCCATTGCGTCCACGGACAATGGGCCACTGCACTCAGGTGGACGGCACCAGCGCAAAGCCACCGGCGTATCCAATCGCTTTGACGGTCCGGTGCCGCCTTTGGTGGCCACACTCACGAACGATGAGTGGTACCGTTCTTGTATTTCATCGGCAATTCCCGGCTGTTCGTACATCGCATTCACGAGGGCACTTGGAGGTGGAAGACGAGTGAGACTGGGCCGAAGCGCACGGACTTACGCGGCGCACCACAGCCACCCCAACACCTCTACCGTTAAGTGCGACAACGACTTGAGGTGGACCCCTCTTGCGACGGAACAATCCCGGCAGAGCGCTCCCACTCCACCGGTCTGCACGTCAGGGCGCATGTGTCATTTCTGTGGATTCGGGGAGCAAAGGTCTGCGAGTCAGCGGACAACGTGCCGATAATACAATAGTGGTTCCTTTCGGGGCCGGATACGTCGGATAGTGGACATCCCTAATAAAAGGGCTGTTGCTTTCCACAGTGGCGGCCCGAACGATGCGAATGGGAGGCGGGCCTGATGGAAGAATACAAGTTCAGACTCTATGTCACGGGCCAAACGCCCCGTTCGGCCCATGCGATCTCCAATCTGAAGCAGATCTGTGACACCATTCTTGAGGGACGTGGTAATTTTGATGTCATTGACATTCTCACGGAGCCTCAGATTGCCGAGGACGAATTGATCCTGGCGACCCCAACGGTGGCCAGGATTCGTCCTCTTCCACAGCGACGCGTCATTGGCGATCTCAGTGACACAGAGCGCGTGCTGTTGGGATTGCAGATTCCGCTGCCCACGAGTTAAGAGAACACGGAAGCGAGGTGGCTCGTGACACATA
>WJJR01000359.1 GCA_014729565.1 Candidatus Zixiibacteriota bacterium
GACAATTCGCGACTTACAGAGAACACACGATCGACCGTCCCCGACGTCGAGAATGATCCATTCGGCAGCGTGCCATTCGACGCATTCCACGAGACAACACGTTTCTCGCCCCGAATCTCGGCTACCGGCAGCGTGATTTCGTGTTCACCATCGGGCGAGCGCCACACGATACTGCGTACATACAAACGCGACGACCAATCAGGGGTCGTACCTTCAGGAATCGGCCAGATGAACGAGCCCTGCAAATGGCCCGACAGCTCACCATCGATATCGTGACGCATCTCCAGCAATCCGCTTCTGACCGCCTGGTCCATCATCGCCGCCACCGACGTTGGCGTGATCTGCGCATTGATTTGAATCTCGGTGAATGCCGTGTGCATTTGTGCACGTCCTTCGAGGGCGATCAACGCCCCCATCCAGTGCAACCCAACCGTGTCGAACTGGACAAGTTCCTCCTGGCGATCGAAGAAGCCTTTCAGATATGCCTCCGGCCGTCCCTCGCGAAACGCAAAGCTGCGCTCGGTCCCGGTCACAATCACCGAATCGACTGCCACGTCGGCCTGGAAGGTCATCGTGCTGCTTTCGGCCGGATTGCCGGTGATCACATCCATGAACAGACCGTTGACATTGATCTCGCGTTCGGGCTCGGTATGACGAATCACCAGTTGTGCGCCGTTCATGATGAAGTGATCGACCACCACCGGCGCCGCCAGCGTGGCCTCGTCGGGTACATCACTACTCATGATCAGACTGTCCGGAGGGATCAGGCTGTCGGGTGGCGCCGGTTCATCGCTCTTCGCCAAACCGGCGAGATTCGATTCGCCTTCGATGTCGTATTCGAGCAACAGCGATGGCGCATCGAGGATCACCCGATCCAGCTCTACCCGTCCGGCCAACAGCGGCCAGAACCGGGCCTTCAGTTCGAGACGGTGAATCGTCAGAAATGCTTCCTCGGAGAAGCGGGGTTTGTTGGCGACCACCACGTCGCCCAACCAGACACCGATCCCGCCCCAAATTGAAATGCCGGCATCGCCGATGGCGATGTCACGGTTGACCGCCTCTTCGAGACGGGGCGTCACCATCGCCAGAATGCGTTCCTTGGTGAAGACGATCTTGACCACAATCGCCGCAGCCAATGTCAGGCCGAGGAGGATGCCCACAATCCACAACAGTACTTTCGCCGGTTTCTTCATATCGGTCCGCCAGACCTCCCTGTCTCCTCTTACTCACGAGATACGCCGGAGACGCCATTGTAGCGCCCCCGGCGTGAAAGAGTACGTCTTTTTAATACGGATCAATACTCCAGTGTATCACCAATACCCAGGATCGTCACCTTGGCCCCCTGTTTACCGGCCCCGTCGGCGAATTTCTTCGGGTCGGCGGCGATCAGGTCGAAGGTGTCGTAGTGCATGGGCACCACCTGCTTAGGCTTGAGGAACTCGACCGCCTTGATGGCATCGTCGACGCCCATGGTGAAATTGTCCCCGATCGGCAGCAGCGCCAGATCGATCGCGTCCAGCTCGCCGATCAGCTTCATGTCCATAAACAGGCCGGTGTCACCGGCGTGGTAGAGGGTCTTTCCCTCGCTGGTAATCAGGAATCCACACGGATTCCCGGTATAGATCCAGCCACCATCCCCTGACTCGATCGCGGAGCCGTGGTGGGCGATTGTGAGCTTCACACGGCCAAAATCGAAGTCATGCGCGCCCCCCAGGTGCATCGGATGGACGTTGCACCCCTGATTCGCGCAATAGACCGCTAACTCGTTGGGAGCGATAACGGTAGCCCCCGAATCCTTGGCGATCTTGAGCCCGTCGCCCAAGTGGTCGCCGTGGCCGTGGGTCAGCAGCAGATAATCGGGCTTGATATCCCCCGGTTTGACCTGGGCTTTGGGGTTGCCGGTAAAGAACGGATCGATCAGAAGCGTCTTTGAATCGGTTTCAACCAGAAAGCTCGAATGAGACAGAAATTGGACTTTCGGCATGATTCCCTCCTTGCGGATGTCAATTTGCCATCAGCTCTGCAATATAGACCCCAGACCCCGTCAGGTAAACCGGGTGACACCCGCGTTGTCAAAATGTGGGGGTGGGGAGCGAGGGAGCCCCGAAGGGGCGGCAGCCCATAGCCCCGGGCGTGAGCCCGGGGTATGAAGTCTCCCCCCGGTCCTCTATCCGCAACAGAAACGTGAGTTTGCCGGTGCCCCTTGTTCATAATGGCATTCTAACCCTGAACTTCCGCACTCCACTCCGACCACGCTCTGAATTAGGTCATTGAATCTCTTCTAAGCTGTTACCTCATTCGAGCACTGATTACAACAAGGGAGATGAATGTGTCTTACATAAGGCTAAAGGAATTCGGGCCGCTACAGAGGGGCTATATCGAGGCAATTGGTCGGGCTCTGCTGGTGTGCCAGCATCTTGAGGGAATCACGCACCATGTCGCAGTCACATGGCAGATAACAGATGCACTTCGCGAACAAGAACTCTCACTCAATCAAATTGAAGAGATTGCTACCAAATTGGACAGTGTCCGACTAGTAGGGTTTGAAGCACGACTAAGAAGATCAAATGAGTTTCCCGAAGATCACAAAGCGGCACTGGTATTGGGGCGAGATGCACGAAACTGGATTGCACATGAGGCTGCTATCTATGCCGATTTGCCCGTCTCCTCACAACTCTTGATGGATTCGATCAGGCAGTTCATTCGTAATGTGAGAAACCTGTGCCACGCCGATAGCCTGATGTCTCAGGCAAGCTACGAGATCTGTGAACGGGCGCCTGCCCCCATCAATCTTCAGGAAAATTACGACATGCAGC
>WJJR01000360.1 GCA_014729565.1 Candidatus Zixiibacteriota bacterium
GTCGCTGTTGGTGCATGATCCGTATGTGACCGACGATGTGATCGCGGAATCGGGCGCTACCGCCGCTGATCTGGAGACACTTCTTTCTCAATCGGACTACGTGACATTGCATGCCCCCGTAACGGCGCAGACGCGTTCGATGATCGGCGCCAAGCAATTCGCCTTGATGAAACCGACGGCGCGGCTGATTAACTGTGCGCGCGGGGCCTTGATTGATGAAGAAGCGTTGATCGATGCGTTGGACGCCGGGACGATTGCGGGCGCGGCACTTGATGTGTACGCAAGTGAGCCGCCCGAGGGATCACGTTTGCTGACTCTTCCCAATGTTGTCTTCACACCGCATTTGGGTGCGTCGACGCGTGAAGCGCAAGTCGCCGCGGGAATGCAGATCGCCACACAAATCGATACATTCCTCAGATCCGGTGAAGCGATTAACGCGGTCAACCTCTCCCCGGTATCACGCGAGCAACTGGCCAAGCTTAAACCGTTTCAGAATCTGGCGCGTGCGCTCGGACGGTTACTGTCGACTCTGGCGCCCGAAGCGCTCAAACGCGTCGAGATTACGTTGGCGGGTGGACCGTCCGGTGTCGATGTTAGTCATGTCGCCACCGAAACGGTGATTGGAATACTTGCCGACCATCACCGCGGCCCGGTCAATCAGGTCAACGCCGCGCATCTGGCCAAACGCCAGGGGTTGAGTGTAGTCGAGTCACGGGCGGCAGAATCGTCCGAGTATCACACGCTCTTGCAGGTTGTTGGGAAAACCGCCAATCACGAGTTGTCGGTGGCCGGAACGTTGTTCGACGAACGGCATCCGCGACTGGTGCGCATCGATGATTTGAAAATCGAAGCAATTCTCGAAGGGCAATTGCTGATTACGCGTCACAGCGATCGCCCCGGTGTGGTGGCTGCCATCAGCGGTGCGATCGCCGATGCCGGTGTGAACATCACCCGTATGCACCTGGGCCCTGTCGGTGATCAGGGGTTGGCGGTCGCGGTCATTGGTCTTGATCAACCGTTGCCGACTAACGCACGCGATGCGATTCTCTCCATTGATACGATTCTGAACATTCACGAGCTGGCTCTGTGACATCCGATCATCCACAATCACAGCGCATCGACTCGGTCATCTTCGATTGCGACAGTACACTATCATCGATCGAAGGTGTCGACGAACTGGCTGAACGTGCGGGAGTCGGTGATGACATTCGCACGCTCACCAAGGCATCCATGGAGGGTGATGTCAATCTCGAGGACGTGTACGGGAAGCGTCTCGAACTGATTCGCCCCAACACCGATGATCTGGCGTGGCTGGGACTGCGATATGTCGAGGCGATTGTCGACGGTGCGGGTCATGCGATTGCCACAATTCAAGTGACGGGGCGGGCCGTGTATATCGTCAGTGGCGGAATACTGCAGGCGCTGCATGTGCTTGCGCGTGAGTTGAAGGTCCCCCAATCGCATGTGTTTGGCGTTGCGGTTCACTTGTCCGAGGACGGTTCATACGCGGGGTACGACACCGATGCACCGACAGCGCACTCAGGTGGTAAGACCGAGATCATTCGCGGGATCATTGCGAACGGACGACGCGCGGTGATGATCGGTGATGGCGTCACTGATTTGGAAGCGCAGCGTCTGGGTGTGCCGGTGATCGGATTTGGTGGTGTGGTGACACGTCCGGCCGTCAAGGCACAAGCCGATGCGTGGGTCGATGGGCCGTCGTTGTTGGGTGTGTTAGCGGTGATTGAAGCGCTGGAGATGAGTTAGGTAGACGCTCCGTATCCACCCGGCTGAAGCCGGGTGACCAGATACGCCACTCCATCTACAAAACCGTTGTTACTGTTTCTTGTGCTTTCGGAAAGTCACAGTGACGACCAACGTGAGTTATGCGAGCCCTGATGGCAGAAACGCCATCAGGGCCACTTTGTTTGGATTATACCAGCACCAAAGCGCTGCACCGAGCTGGGGCTCGGTGCTCCGGTTTATTCTTAGCGTTTATTCTTCGTCGATGACATCATCCGCCGTGAAGGCGGCGCGCACGTGCGTGATGGCGCGATGGCCTGAGGTGACGGCCGGAGCGACCGTGACGATGTCGAAACGGTATCCGCCGGGCATGTCAGGGGCGTGTTCCAGGTAGGCGGTGGCGGCGCGGATGATGGCCGATTGCTTCTGCGGTGTGATCCATTCCAGTGGATCACCGAACGACACCGTACGCGCGGATTTGACTTCGACAAACACAATCGTATCACCCTCACGAGCGATCAGATCGATTTCGTTGCGCGTGTGCGACGAACGCCAGTTGCGGGCCAGTATGAGATAACCCTGAGATTCGAGATAACGCGCGGCTTGCTCTTCTCCATCGCGTCCGGTGTGCTGCCGATGGTCGGGAGACGAAGTCATCGCGATGCTCGTTAGATGTCGAGACGATTCTGTTGCCAGTTGCGTACGGGTGTGAACGACTTGCGGTGAATCGGGGATGGTCCCAGGCGCGACAACGCGGCCCGATGTTCCGGTGTCGCATACCCTTTGTGACGTACGAATCCGTATTCGGGGAATTGCCGGTCGTAATCTTCCATGATGCGGTCACGGATTTCCTTGGCGATGATCGACGCGGCGCCAATCGAAAGGCACAATTCGTCACCGTCGACAATCGCGCGCTGCGGAATGTCCAGATTGGGAATGCGGAATTTGCCGTCGACCAACACCGCTTCGGCCTTCACGGGTAATTCGTCGAGTGCAAGACGCATCGCCGTGTAGCTGGCTTGCAGGATGTTCTGGGAATCGATTCCCGCCGCGTCGACCAAACCGACTCCCCAGGAGAGGGCTTTCTCACAAATATTGGGATAGAGATCGATGCGCTGGGCGGCGCTGAGGAGTTTGGAATCGGTAATCCCGGTCCCATCGAAGTCTTGAGGAAGAATCACGGCGACCGCAACGACCGGTCCCGCCAGCGGACCGCGGCCGACTTCATCGACACCGGCCACACACTGCAACCCGCGATCCCAGAATGGCCGTTCGTACTCCCAGCGATCGGATTGGACATTCTGCCTGGTGACCCTCTGCGCCATGCCAATGTCCAGCGTTCCGCGATCAGGCTCCCGTGTCGGCTTTCTTCTCTTTCACACGCGCCGCGCGTCCACGCCGCTGGCGCAGGTAGTAGAGCTTGGAACGACGGACCTTGCCTTTACGCATGGTTTCCACTTTGGCGACGTTCGGTGAATGGAATGGAAAGACGCGTTCCACGCCGATGCCCTGCGACACTTTGCGCACGGTAAACGTTGCGCCCGCGCCGGTGCCGCGCTTTTGAATCACGGTGCCCTGGAATACCTGGATGCGTTCCTTGTCGCCCTCCTTGATGCGGACATGGACTTTGACCATATCCCCCGGGGCGAAGTCCATTGTTCGGTCGGCCGGTGTGTTCAGTCCGACAGTTGTCAGATCAACCATGGTCGTTCTCCTCACGTGTGTCTTGATCATGCGACCGACCGGTCGCGGGTGAATCGGAAACCGTGGCCGGAGCCGGATGGCTCCCGCCGCTACTATCATCGGCTGCTGAACTGAGCAGTTCAGGCCGGAATTGTTCGGTCGTCAGGCGCGCCTGTTGCCGTCGCCACGCGCGCACATTGGCGTGATGCCCCGAGATCAATACCGACGGCACCTCCATTCCCCGCCAATTCTGCGGACGGGTGTAATGCGGTGCGCCGAGTCCGTCGATAACAAACGAGTCCTCGCGCCCGGAATCATCA
>WJJR01000042.1 GCA_014729565.1 Candidatus Zixiibacteriota bacterium
CCCGTCCCTGCCAATCATACAGTCGGTGAAATCGCAGAACTTCCAGCAACACGATACTGAAGACAATGGCCAGTGAAAGCGTGAAGGTTTCGACAAACGATGTCCAGAGGCTTGCCCAGAACAGCACGGCAAAGACAAAAGCCCACCGCCATGTGAACCGGCGTTTGATGTACACGTGCCAAAGTACGGCCAGACAGCCACCCCAGATTGCGGTGTTGATGAGATTCAGATGTGCGTGCGCTTTCGCAACAAAGTAGGGCGCGAATGCAAACAAGACGCCGCCCAACAGCGCCGCGATCCACGACAGGTCGAGTGTGCGGGTGAGAAAAAGATAGAACACGAGCGCACCCAGCACAAATGACAGGATGATCATGAGATTGTAGCCGGCGACCGTGCCGAGCAGGAGAGCAAACGGTAGGGTGAGTAACGACGGCACAATCACGTGAGTGTGCCAGAGTAAGTCGGCGCCGGTCGGAGGCAACACCCAGTCACAATGCAGCATACTCTCCCCGGTGAGTGTCGCTGTCTGAATCCACCAGTAGGTCCAGAGGAAATTGTACGAATCGCTGAGACCGTGTTCGTCGGTGAAGAAGACGTCGTCGGCGAGGATATGCGTATCAAGATGACCGATGAGGGGAGCAAAGACGATGAGCGCAATCACCACGAATACCCCCAGCGCGCGCAGGATATCGTGCGACGGGCGGGATGGCGCGGTGTCACGCATGTGGCGAATCCGTTCAGTCGGATGGATGGTAGGGGCCGTTACACATTGAAGCGGAAGAGAATGTAATCACCGTCACGGACGACATACTCTTTGCCTTCGAGTTGCGCAATACCGGCCTTGCGGGCATCGGCCATCGATCCCAGTCGAATCAATTCGTTGACCGGCACCACTTCGGCACGGATGAACCCGCGTTCGAAATCGGTGTGAATCGTCCCGGCCGCTTGCGGCGCTTTGGAGCCGTCTTCGACCGCCCACGCGTGCACTTCCTTTTCCGACGCGCCAGTGAAGAACGTGATCAGGCCGAGGAGTTGGTACGATGCCGTGATCATCCCGTGTAGTGCCGATTCGGTCAGCCCGAGGTCATCCATGAAGACTTGCTGATCCTCGGGACTGAGCGCACTGAGTTCACCTTCGAGCTTACCGCGCACAACACGGACTGCGCTCTTCGGACCAAGTGCTAACTTCTCCGCCCAGGCGTCGGCATCGAGATCAGAGCCTTCGTCGGGTGCATTGATCACAGCAAGAATCGGCATCCCCGAGACAAATCCATAACCGGTGACCGCTTTGCGTTCGGTCGGGGTGAATTCCAGACTGCGAATCGGCGTTTCCGATTCGAGCGCTTCGCGACAGCGAACCAAAGCGTCGTATTCAATTTGATTCTCCGTACGCCCCGATGCGATTTCCTTGGAGAGACGTTCCATGCGTTTCTCCAGTACGGCCAAATCGGCCAGGATCAACTCATCACACAGCTTGCGCGCCTCGTCGACCGGATCGGGATGGTCGCCGAAATGACGCAACACCATGATCAGCGCGTCGAGTTCGCGCAAGGCCGGGGGAAACGAGGCGACTTCGTTGGCGTCGCCGGTCATCGCCGGGAAATCGACATATTCGACTTCAGCGGGGACTCTCTTCGGCGGTTGGAACAGGTCGAAGAGACGGTCGAGGCGTTCGTCGGGGACTTTCACGACCGTGTGACGGATTTCGTCGGGTGCCAGATACGCGTTTACATCGGCGTTGGCCGCCGCGACGGCGTTGTAGATCGTGGTTTTGCCCGAACGGGGCTGGCCGATGATTCCTAACTTGAGCATAGACTCTCAACGTGATGGATGGTGAGGTCGCGATTTACTTCGGTTGCGTGCACTCGATGCCGTGAATCTGGCACTGCCGCTGGATGATGGCGAGATGCCCCAGGCCGACCGCGACGGCGCGCTTCAAGGTGCGCTGGATCTGGCGATCAATATTCGTGATTTTGTACCGTTCCTTGATGGTGACCAGTGACAGGACTTCGGGGTCCTCATGCAATGCATCGGGGCTCTCTTTCGGCTGGAAGCCCATGGTCTTTTGCGAAGCGGTGACCTGTTGGGTGAATTGATCGATGACGGTGGAGATCTTCAGTTTCTTGGCCGCCAGTTCGCCCAGCTCCTGCAATATCGTCATTTGCTCGTCGGTGAGGTTGGCAATCACATCATCTGTCAGTTGAACCGCATTCATTGAGACCTCCGCAGTGGTTTCGGTGCTACTCCCGGCTGTGGGAGTATACCACATAAATGCGTGGCGGCAAAACCAGTGAGCCTGCATGATGGGTGGCGGATGCGTAGATGGGTCATGAACCCGAACACAGGCCAGGGGATGGACTTATGACGATTCTGATCACCGGCGGTACCGGCTGGATCGGCCAGGCGCTGGTCCCGGCACTGCTATCCGATGGACACACAGTGCGGATTCTGTCCCGCGGTTCATCGCTGCCCCAGGAGTTTGATCCCTCCGTGGAACTGGCGCAGTGGGCGGGCCCGCCGGAGCCGATTCCTGACACGGCGCTGGCGGGTGTTGATGCGGTGATCAATATGGCCGGCGAGTCGCTGGCGGGCGGACGGTGGACCGAGGCCCGCAAACAGCGGCTGTACAGCAGCCGCGTCGATACAACGCAGCTACTGGTCGACGCCATCGGACGCCAGGAACAGAAGCCCAGCGTGCTGATATCGACCTCGGCGGTCGGCTACTACGGCGACCGTGGGGATGAAGCAATAACCGAAGCGGCGCAACCGGGCGACGACTTCCTCGCGGCACTGTGCTCACACTGGGAAGACGCAGCCAAGAAGGTGATTCCGCATGGTGTGCGGCTGGCCATCATGCGAATGGGCGTGGTACTCGGCACAGGTGGTGGTGCGCTGCCACAGATGGTGTTGCCATTCAAGTTGTTCGTCGGCGGACCGGTCGGGTCCGGCCGTCAGGTAATGTCCTGGGTGCACCGCGATGATGTCGTCGGTGCGACGCGGTTTGTGCTGGAGCACGAGGAACTGTCCGGCCCGGTCAATCTGACCGCCCCCCACCCGGTGACCAATCGCGAGTTCTCGAAAACCCTGGGACGCGTGCTGCATCGTCCATCGTTCTGGCCCGTGCCGGCAGTTGCCATCCGACTGCTGTTCGGTGAAATGGGCGATACGGTGCTGAAGGGGCAGCGGGTGATTCCCAAGCGGCTGCAGGAATTCGGGTATGAGTTCACGTATCCGGAGGTCGAGGGGGCGTTGCGGGTGAGTGTGTGAGGGGTTTCGGTTTGCCGATCTTTCCGAGACTGTCCCACAAGTTGAAGAATCAACTCAATCGACCATCAACTCGTAGGGACACGGCCTGCCGTGTCCACACGTTACCCCTAACACCTTCTCTCATTGGGCACGGCAGGCCGTGCCCCTACAATCTAAAGTTTCCCGCAGAACCTATTGAGCAGCCCGCAACACAAACGCAAACGTCAGCGCGCGTTTCCAGGCATCGAGGAAGGCGAGCACGTCCTCGTCGCGTTCGGATCTGACGAACTTGCGTTTCACTCTCAGAAGCGTTTGCAAGTGCAGCGATGACTGATCGGAGGATACTGTTCGGGTAACGTCGCCGAATCCCGATGTGAAGGGCGTCGATTCCGATGTGCCTTCAATCATGTAACCGTCCGGTGCGGTGATGGTCAGTGAGATGGTGTAGTGCAGCGGTAACGGGAAAATGCTGACACCTGTCCAGGCACGATCCTTATGCTCGTACATTTGGAACAACTCAGTGCGCCATTCAATCAATCCGAAGAGCTGGCCGTCGACGGCGTACATCGGGCGACGGGAGTGCCGTCCGAGGAGAGCGAAACGCTCCGACATAGTGTCGTATGGTGTGATGTCCCACTCGCTGACCTCGGCGGTCGGCATTTGACGGTTCAAGGCGACGCGTGCCACACGCAATGGGTTGTCAACGTCCATCGTGGTGGCTTTCCATTGGCTGTCCCACCAACGGCCGGGCATGCCGCTGGCGGTCATCTGGAATTCGCCGTTCAATGATCCGTCGGGTGTGCAGATAAGCTGTTCGGTGATCGCCACGTGATTGACGTCGGGAGATTCCTCGGGCACGGTCTCGAGTGTCGCCGCTTCGCATAGCGGCAGGATCGGAAGCCCCTGCAAGTAGCGGGGGATCCAACCGAAGGGTGTTTCGGTGCTGGTGGCGTCGAGGTACAGTCTGTTTCCATTGAGACTGGTCCGCACGAGAATGTGATCGAATTGCGATGATGGCACATCGGGGACGACATACTCCGATTCGGCGGCGGTGACGATGTATTCGTGGTCCAATCCCAATTGGCGGCAGAGGAGCGCCACGAGGTAGGAGCGGTCCATGCAATCACCGATTCCGTCGGCAACAATCTTAGCGGCCAGATCAGGATCGTTGGTGCGCACCTTGTTTCCCTTGAGCGACATGTACTTCAGATTGTCGCGAATCCACTCAAACCCGGCGCGGAGTTTGTCTTCAATCGTCTCCTGCTGATCGACCACGTCCTGGATGTGTGCAGGGAGGGTGTCATCGCGGAGTTTGTGGCAGAAACCGGTCGATCCCTCTTTGGCAATCTCAGCCCAATCGCGATCACCCCAACTGCAGCACAGATGCGGACTGCGGTACCGTCGTTCCGGCTCGGTTAATCCCCACTCGTCATAGATGATGCGCGGCATTTCGACACGGTGACTGCGATAGCCATTGGTTTCGGACACCTCTTCGGCAGCGGGTCCGCCATTGGTGGTGACACATCGGACCTCCCAATCGTCGGGCGTGTGAATGGTGGCGCGGCTCCTCCAGGTCGGAAACTGAGTGCTGAGATCGGAGAGGATAAAGAAATCGGGGCGGCCGTCGGGTCGTTCCGAATGGACACGAATGAGGGCGTACACCAATTCGAGCGCATCGCCCCGTTTCAATTCCGGCAGATGAAACAGTGCACGCTTGCGCCCCTCCAGGCGAATCGCGGGATTGTCATCGGCATGATCGATGATGACCAGGTGATCGATCGGGACTTCGATCGCGTTGTCGCCGTTGCGCCAGACACGCAATCCGGCGTAGGCGACCTGTTCTTTGCCATCGACAAAATCGAAATGGAGGTGTCCGAGCAGGCGGGCGGCGGCCTGACGGCGCACGTCGACAATCTGCCGCCGCTGCATGAGGTGGAAACGTCCGAAGCCGAGCCAAAAATTGGTGTCATTCAGAAGACAGATCGACCCATAATGGCCGCCGACCTCCCATTCTTTCGATTCCTCCCGCAGTTCGGGGACAATCTGATCGAGTGGTGAGCGTTGTTTCTGGAACGCCTCCCACATCATTTGCTCAGAGAACCGTCCGCGGCTGTGGACATTGGAGTGAACCGACCAGCGGACCGCATCCGACCACCGTTTATCGTCGAGGGCCAGCTTCGCCAGGTGGGTGGAGGCGATGTAATGATGAGGATCGACGGTGAAGCAGTCGCGAAACTCACCTTTGGCCTCCTCGATGCGCTGCTCTTCAATACATTGTAGTCCCCGTCCCAGGTAGACCATGTCCTGGTACACATGTTTGGCCACAAACGGGACAACGCGAAAGGACAGGCCATCGGCGCCGAACAATTCGAGCTTCAGCTTCTTGGTGAGAAACAGGCGGTCGGGGCGGATCTGCACCACGACATCATCGCCGTCCGATCCCCAGCTCGCTTGCATGGCTTCGGCAACCCACTCCGACCCCGACCAGGAACTCAGAACGAATCGTCGCTCCTTGGGATAGTCGCTCAGCGTCAGCACAAGCCGTGTCGGGATACGCAGCGCGATAAAGTGAATCTCAACATGCTGGGGGTCGGGTTGATCGCCGATCCACTCCCAGTCGGTGGTTTGACGGCTGCGTGCCGAATGGGCGATATCGGCACGAATGGTCGGCAGCCAGTCCCGGCGCTCAAGGTAATGGAAGAGACGAAAACTGAGCGGCGGGGTCTTGCCGTGGATCGACGGGTGGTCTGTGTCTTGTGACATGTCGATGCTCAAGATTAGATTGGGGAATCTATGCCGTTTCAGAAACGGGGACAAGTATCTTGGTGGACGAAGTGGACGGCGTGGACGTATAGGCACTGTTATGGTGATCGAGGATTACACGGCGATTGGGTTTGATCATCTCGGATCACAGCCATCCGCTGGTGTGAGTGAGGGGAAATTTGTGCACATCATCGGGCCGGATGATGAGTACTTGGTATTTGCTCCCTACAAACAGGCCAAGTGGCATGCGCAAATCGTGATGGAGTTCTGCCGCCGTCATGAGGACGCTTCGTGTACCGTGCTGCATAGCGGTGAGGACGCGCGTTTCGATGTACCCGGTTGGACCGTTTCCGGTGGCGGGCACTACCGGCTGCGACGCAATGAGAAGACGCTCGAGCTGGGGGGCTCGTCGAAAGCCTACGGACCGTTCAACGAAGTGACGCTCCCCGGCAAGATTCGGACCGTGCCGGGATGGGCGGAGTACAGGATTAGCGTGCGCTGATTGTCCATCCCTACCGCAGAAA
>WJJR01000361.1 GCA_014729565.1 Candidatus Zixiibacteriota bacterium
ATCGCATCATTCGGCGGGCAGCGCGTGTAGAGAGCGATTCTGTCGACTTGGCCGCTCTCGGACGGGCCAAACGCAAAATCCAGGAGATTGTGGAGGCCGGAAGGAGCCGCAAACGCAGCCGCACCCGTTCGCGCATCGCACGGTGGGATACCGCGGGCAAGCCAACCAGGGACCTGGCAGAAGAATCGAGCCCGCAGGATCAGGATGGCGAAGACATGGCCTCTTTGGAGACCCTATCCACCCAACTCGCCGAATTGGCGTTGCCCGATCTGTCAACGGACGATGAGGCATCGAACGATGGGTGGGAAATCACCTACGATCTGCCGATATCCCGCCGCGACCTGACGGCGACAGACAATGGCAAAGAGAAACATGACGAAACAGACTGACACACCCAACTCGCTGCTTGAGCGCGCCAACACGGCCTTGATTCGTTATCCCCGCTTCAAAGAGCTTCACCACCACATCCGACAGTGCCAGCGAATGTCGAAAACCGCAGGAGAACCCCAATGCATGTCCCTGGAAGGCGTCACGGGCGCGGGTAAATCGACTCTCGTCCAAGACTATGCCCGTGCATTCCCCCGCTTCCTTCGGGATGAGGGAGTGCGGATTCCCGTCTTCTACATGGAAACGCCCTCGCCGGTGACGGTCAAAGGCATGGCCGCCGCCATGCTCGAACAATTGGGAGACCCAGCCGCTCACAGAGGAACGCAGTGGTCGATGAACTCACGTCTGATCCAGCTCATGATCTCGTGCGGCGTCGAGATCGCGATATTGGACGACTTCCATCATCTGATCGATTGCGAGACGAACCGTGTGTTGACGAAGGTCTCCGATTGGCTGAAGGTGCTGATCAAAGAGACCGGCTTGCCTTTCCTGGTCGTGGGGATTGAGGACACGGTGGAACAGATACTGGACGTCAATCCCCAGTTGTCACGCCTTTTCGCCGCGCGTGAAGAGCTGGAGCCATTCGAGTGGGATCTTTCCGACGAAGCTTGTGTATGCGAGTTCGCTCAATTCGTCACGTATGCTGAAGAGGCGATCGGGATCACACTGCCTGACGACCTGCCCAGGATGGAGTTGCTCTATCGCCTCCACTATGCCACAGCAGGCGTCGTCGGCAACTTGATGAACCTGCTTCGATTTGCGGCGATGATTGCTCAGGAGAAGAAAGTCGACACCCTTGATCTTTCCGCCTTGGCATCGGCCTTTGACCGGCGTCTCTCCAGACATCTCAAGGGAAAAACGAATCCGTTTGAGACGGAGGAGGAGCACTTCGTCGCCTCCAGCCCTCCCCCTGATGCCGAGGCGCCGTCAAAGAGAAAACAAGCTGTCTCGATCGCGGAGGTCCTCACCGCGCGCTGATTCAAATGACACGCAGGCAATTTCCCCTTTTGCTCCGTCGCGGCAGGCCACTTGCGAAAGAGTCGCTGCCTTCGTTTGTCGCAAGACTGGCTCAATTGAATTACTACGATCCCGTCACGATCATCCAAACCCTGCTCTTCGAAGGGCAAGAGAAGGACAAGTTGGAGTGGCCTTCCAAGGGAATGACCTACGAGAGATTATTCGACTTGACCTGGCTTGATCCCCTCAGATTGCACGACACCACGGGGCATCACTTCGCCGAGGTGCTCACCCCACTTGAGATGACGGTCGAGCTTTTGCATATGCCCGGAAAAAAGAGCCTGACCGTCCTGCCACGCAAGATCGCGCAGCAGCAGCTACGGCCCGCGCATGCCGTGCAGTTTTGTCCCCTCTGCCTCCGCAGAACTCCCTATCATCGCATCGACTGGATGCCCATCGCCGCATCTGCCTGCATCACGCACAAGCGCATGTTGGTCGATCGCTGTCCAGGTTGCCAGAAGAGAGTGTCGGTCAGAGAAATTATCGAACAATGCCGTTGCCGAAAATGCGGGGCCGACTTCAGAGAGGCGGATTCCGCCTGGCTTGGGAAAGACGACTTCGGTCTGTTATCCCAACGGTTTATCCGCTGGTGTCTGGGGCTTGGGCGTGTTCCGACTGATTCGCTGCCGCGCAAATTGTCACCACGAAGTTTCCGAGCGGTTCTTTACTTTTTCACTGGGCTCGTGGACACCATCAAACTGTTGGGATCGGGTTGGAAGCACCTCTATCAGCCGGTCACCTACTTATCGCTGGAGCCGTTCGACCGCATTAGAGGCAGACCGACACCGGATCAGAGCTATCGTCTTTACGCCACAGCGTTCAAGGCCCTGGTCCGGTGGCCGCAAGGGTTCTACGAGTTCCTCGACGCCTACAAACAACGAGACAACAGACGGGGAAAAGAGGGACTATTCAACGATCTGGGCAGGCTCTACACCAAGTGGCTGAGTGACAGGTGGCTGGATCCCGAGTTCGACTTCGTGCAGCGAGCGTTCAGTCAATACCTGGTGGACACTTACGTCACAACAAAGCGAGAGGACCGCCGCGAATCCCCAAAGGCGACTGATTTCATCAACCGCCGTGCCGCGGGCCGGTTGCTCGGAGTGAGCA
>WJJR01000362.1 GCA_014729565.1 Candidatus Zixiibacteriota bacterium
GCGCGTACCCCAATCCCAATCGCATGTTCACGGGACCGTCCAGGCCGTAGAGATCGTCATACCCGTCGGAGAACTTGGGAAAGAAGCGGTGGGTGATTTCGAATTGGAATTCCCCTGCATTGAGCGGCTCGGCCGTCGGCAAGTTGATCGCGTGAGTCGATTCAAAGAGCTTCAATTCCGGTGTGGTTGCGGGAGCGCTGCGCTCCCAGGAGACATCGTCTCCCTGAGCAACGGCCCCGCCGGCACAGGCCATAATCAACAGAATCGATAAGACCATACTGCGCATGAATCCCCCTATCAGTCGTCAACTCGCTTGAGCACAAACCACAGATCCAGCTCGACCACTTCGTTAATCTTCAGGAACATGAGTTGAGGAATTTCGATGTGGTGATTGGGTAGTGCCACCGGAAAATGTGATGCCACGTGATACCTGCCGTTGCGTGCGGTCACCGTATCGGTAGTGGTGTGTGATTTGGTCACGCCATGAATGGTCAAATCGCCGGATGTGTACGATAGGAAGGTGGAATCATTGAGCGACGTGACCGAATCGATGCTGCCGGCGTACATGGCATAGGGAAATTCGTCGGTGTGCAAGTAGTCCTCGCGCATGTCACGATTGCGCAGGCCGATGCCGGTGTCCAGCGAGGCCAGGTCCACCTCTAAGTAGAACTTCGTCTGACTGAAATCGGAGACATCGGCCAAGCGGTCGGCGGGGATGACGGCGTACCCGTCGATCTTCTCCGTTATACCATCGAATGATTCAATCGGGGCGTCGGAGACAAAGACGACACGTCGTTCCGCATCGGTATCAACGTGGAATTCGGCAGCCAACACAGAAGGAGCAATTCCCAGAAACACGATCACAACCGCTATTGCGCGGACCATCTGATACAAACTGGGATACATGAACCCATCCCCTGTTTAGTTGTCCAATGCACCTTGTTCGATCCAATCGCGAATGAGCTGGATCTGCGCGTCGGACAATGGCGGCTGGTTGCGTGGCATTCGAAAGCCGGGTGCGGTGCCTTCGAGTTTCCGCACCAGGTAGCTGTCATCCGGGTTGCCGGGATCGACGCGTTTGAGTGACGAATTCTGGGATGAATTCACGTCGACAAGGTTGCCATAGGCACTGCCGGCTTCCAGATTCAACCCTTCCTGGGGATCGGTCGCGTCATGACAGGCGGAATTCGTGCAATTGGCCGTCAGAATCGGTTGCACATCGGCGGAGAATGAAATGTCCTCGCTACCATTACCATTACCGTTCCCCGACACCGGGTTGTCATCATCGCTGCAGCCAACGACAACCGTGAACACAGTGGCCAACGCCAGGGCCGGCACCATTCGCCTCCACATAGTCTTCTCCTTCCAAGAGCTCACTGCTCCCAACTCATATTCTCCAACTTGTCAACTCCAGACGGAACGCAGGTTCAAATGATCGTCTGCGTTTTCAAACGAGATGAAAAATGTATTAGTTCCAGTCAATGAGGAAATGTCGCCGTTTTTTTTCGAATCAATCGTGCGGCTCGTCGTGAGGTTCAACGTGGACAACGACATCGACCACATGGTGGTCGGACTTCTTGAGGCGTTGCCGGACGGCGGTGGCGATCTCATGCCCGGCATGGACGGTGATGTTGGGATCGACGTGGATATGGAGATCAATGTGAAGCCCTGCCCCCACCCGTCGGACACGCACGGCGTGTGTGTCCAGCACACCGTTTGTGTCCTCAATGATCTGATGAAGGGCGGCACGCGTCGACCGGGAGGGGGCCGTGTCGACCAGATCCTGGACAGCGGGCCAGATGATCTCCCTGGCGGCATGCCCGACCAGTACGCCGACCAAAATGGCGGCCACCGGATCGAGGAAGTGCCACTCCGGCCGAATCCAGAATCCCACTACGGCAATCACCACCGGAATGGAACTCATCGCATCCGACCGATGATGCCAGGCGTTGGCCACCACCGCCGTTGATCGATACCGCTCACCGACGACAATGGTCCAGCGATACAGCCACTCCTTACCGATCAAAGATGCCACAGCCACAACGAGAACCGCCGTCGGCGATGTGATGCCGACCGATTCGGGGATTTCGGTAACGGCGCGATAGACCAATCCAACACCGGTGACGAGTACCAACAGTCCGATGACCAGCGTGACCAGTGTTTCCACGCGGCCATGACCATGCGGATGGCGCTCATCGGGTGGCGCCGACCAGTATCGGCGGCCGACGAGGATGGTGACGTCGGTAATCGAGTCGGCCACACTGTGAATGCCGTCCATCACCAGCGCCAAACTCGAACTCACAATTCCGACACCAATCTTCAGAACCGTGAGCAGCAGATTGACCGCGACGCCCCACAGGGAGACGCGGCGGATGTCGCGGGAGGCTTCATCAGTACCCGGTGCCGCAGTGGGGGAAATATGGTCGTCGCGGTCATTCACAACCGACTAGAATCACGCTGATGGGTGATCGCGTCAACGGTTATCTGTGTTGCTGTCTGGACGGTTGATTGTTTGAAGAAGTGGTGTATTTGGTGGGGGCACACTGAAGAGCCTGGAGTGGGAACGGAGGACCTCTAGTGGTTGTCATCGGTCCTGTCCGAATCAACCTGTCGCAGGCGCAGCGCACAGCCGTGCGCCCCTATGATCTGTAAGGGCACGGTCTGTCGTGTCAAAAAAGAGAGAAAGCGTTGAGGGTGACGTGTGGACACGGCAGGCCGTGTCCCTACACGGATTGATAGATCGCGGCCACCCACCAGGTGCTATTTACTGGATGTGATGTGATCGCGCTCAAGCTGCATGAGCTTGGCGTACTTGGTGAATACGTAGACGGAGGAATAGAACGCGAGCACCAGCCCCTGCCAACCGTCGAGGAAACCCATGCGCAGGATGTACGCCTGGATGAATTTGAAGGCCGGCCGAACGGTGATTGACAGCCATGACGATCGGCGTCCCTTGTCAAACAACGACTGAGCGGCCAGTGTGGTGTAGCGGTCGAGCCGTGCCAGGTAGGAGGGCAGTGTCTGGTCGCCTTCGTGAAGGAGAAGTCCATGCAACGCCGGCGTGTCTCCGGGTGCGTGCACCGACTCATGCACCGGATCATCCGACAATTCCGCACGCGTGCGATCAAACAAACGGACGACACGATCGCGTCCCCAATCGCCGTGCTTCATCCAGCGGCCAAGATAACGTGTCCGGCGACGCAGTGCATACGCCGCAATATCGGCGTCCTTGCCATTGCGAATCGCTTCGCTGATCGCCACCGCCAATTCGGGTGATACTTCCTCATCCGAATCGATAATGAGGATCCACCGTCCGCGCGCCAGATCGATGGCCGCCCGTTTGGTCGGGCCGTAGCCCATCCACGGGCGAAGGTCGACCTGGTCGGCATACCGCCGTGCGATGGCTTCGGTTTCGTCGGTCGATTCTTGATCAACGATCACGACAATCTCATCGCAGAACCGCACGGCACGAATCGCCTTCGCAATCGTCGCGGCGGCATTCTTGGCAACTAAGACGGCAGAGAGCGTGATTGGTGCACGCGAACGGGACGCCGGATCCGGCTCGGAGTTGGTCACCATGTTGGGGCGTGAATCCACTACCACACGATCATCGTGACTCATAAGGTTCCTCGTGTCAACTTCCGGTAACGGCACCCGGCTCACGGACTCTGCGAGCGGTTACGCGTCGCTGCGAGCAGATTCTCCCAATCGTCGATACGCTGATCCCATGTGACATGTGATGACAGGAAAGTATGAGCCCGCGCACCCAGCGATTGTCCGCGATCGGGCAATTCGAGAATCCGAATGATCCCCTCGGCCAGTGCGGCGGCGTCATCAGGTGGCACGAGTATACCAAACTCGCCACGCTGCATCAAGTCGGTTACGCCGCCCACGTCGGAGGCAACAACCGGCAGCCCGCAACTGAAGTACTCCAAAAGGGATCGTGAGATCGACTCGGAGCCCACCGACGTCACCAGTGCCAAGGTACAAGCTTGCAAAATCGCATTAACATTCGGTTGAAAGGAATCTACCACTGTGATGCATTCCATCAGGTTAGCTTCGACGAACCAGCGGTCGAACAGCCGCCGGTCGTATTCGGCCGGGAATCCCAGCCAGAGAAAATGAATGTCCGGAAATCGCTCAACGACCGGTCGAATAGTTTTCAACAATACGCGATGACCCTTCACCGGCGAGAAGCGAGCCAGCAAAATCACCACGTTCTTCCCTTCCGGGATCCCGAGCGCGGTCAGGTCGGCTGTCTCCCCAACATCGCGGTTTGTGGGATCGACACCCGGACCGATGATCGAGACACGGTCGCGCGGGAGACGAAGTCGTGTACGATACGCATCTGACAAACGAGTATTAACCGTTACGATGTGATCAGTCGGTTTGCGATGCAGCCACTTTGAGAGCACGTGTTTCTTCGGCGGACGCGGATCGAGGGCACGCACGCGAATGAGCGGTGTTTTCAGACGCCCAACCGTTTTGGCCAGCGCCCAATAGATGTGATCGGTCCCCCAGTGTGCGAGAATGACGTCGGGTTGAAAGTCACGTGCCAGACGGATAAGGCGTTTAATGTTTCGATAAACGGATTTGGGCGATGTGACAGCCAGGTCGCAATCATCAATGACATTGAGGTTGGCGTCGCGCAGAAGCCCAATGGTTGTGCCTCCGGGGCGCGGCAGACACAGAACCTCATGTCCGCGCGCCTGAAGACGCCTGGTCGTCTCGAGGGCATACCAGATGCCGGCGTTGCGACCCTCGAGCGTTAGGGAGACAAGGATTTTCATCAGTTGGCTATACGCATAATACCGAGGACGGATGCATCGCGAATCTTCTACCGGCCGCCGACGGACACCTCATCCGCGCCGATTGACGATGTGAGGGAATCATCGAATTGCATATCGTGAAGCCGACGGTACAGGCCACCGCGCGCGAGCAGTTCGTTGTGTTTGCCGGAGTCAACAATGCGGCCGTTGTCAACCACCACGATGCGGTCGGCGTCACGCACGGTCGACAGCC
>WJJR01000363.1 GCA_014729565.1 Candidatus Zixiibacteriota bacterium
CTTCCGATTGAACACGCGATGTAGTACGGGCGCCTCGTTTACACTGAGTCAACCGAAGTGCCCGTGCCGCTTGGCCGAGACGCTTGCAGTGAGCGGAGTCGAACTGGCCATGCTACGTTTCCGAAAACCGGAACGGAATTCCAACTATTGCTATAACGTGTTGTCATTCCCGCGCAAGCGGGAATCCATTGTGATCTCGGCCACGCGCGGAAAGTGGATCCCCGCGTTCGCGGGGATGACAGGGGAGGGTTGACGACTGAACGGGGACTTCTGCTAACGGAAAATACTTCTGACAACCGCTATAAAAAGCCCCGGCCAGAACAGCCGGGGCTTTGCGCATTGCAAATTGTGAGGACCTCTACTTCGGACGTCCGCTGCGGGAACGGCCACCACTGCTGCGGCCGGCACTCGAACGGCCCGATGATCGCGAGGGCGTCGACATCCGGCCGGTCGAACGGCTGGGCGCTGAACGGACACTCGACGATGAGCGTGTCGCGGGACGCGAGCGCTGGATGGCCCGGCTGCGTGTCGACTTTGTCGGACGCTGGTAGCTGCGTGTCGCAGAGGTGCTTTTTCTCGATTGAATCGACCGCGGTGAGACACGTGACGACGACCGCCGGTCGTATGACGGTGACTTGCCTGACTGTCCGGCGAGACGCTGCAGCGCCGAACCGGAGTGCGACCGTGTCGACCGCTGGATGGAACGGGCCTGTGAACGTGTGGTGTACGTCACATCGCCGGCACTGCGGGCTTGGGCGGCCGTTGTGTACGCTTTGCCCGAATGGCCGCGCGTGTCATACGACATGTTTTGCTTCGGATCACCGCCGCTCTTCGACGATCCGGACTTCGACCGCGTTCCTGAGGATTTGCCTGAGCTGCTCGGCTGCTTGGTCGTTGTACCGGATGGTGTCTTGGTCGTTGTTTTGCTCCGTGTCGTCGTGGTGGACTTAGTGGACTCAGTGGACCGCGTCCGTGTGGTCGTCTTTGACGATGGCTCGTAGCGTGTACCGGTTGAACGCTGTTTGGTGGTCGGGGTGGACCGTCTCGTTGTCGTCGACTTGGTGTCGTATGTGCCGGTCGATCGCTGGCGTTCGGTTGTGTACACCTTGCCCTTGCTGGTGCGTGATGTACCGGTACTGTAATCAGTCTTGCCGGTTTTCGACCGCGTCGTCGTTTTCGAGTCGTACAAACGCTCCAGCGCCGAGCCTGATTGCTTCGAGTAACCACTGCGCGTCTTTGTCGACGTGGCCGTTGTCTTGGTCACCTTTGAGCGGACAGCCGGCATAACATCTTCGCGGACGGTCCGCTCCGTCTTGTACGAGGCGTAGTAGTCGCTCTTCAGCGAGCCACGGCGATTCGCCTTGTAGCGCGCGTGCTCGCCGGTGCTGTAGTAACCGCTGTTGTAATAACCATGGTGGTAATTATAGGGTCCGTGGCAGTAGTACGGGCTCCAGTACCAGGAGTGATGGTAGCTCCAGAACGGGCGGCGCCACCACCAGTAGTCGTAATAAAACGGGTCGTAATAGGCCCAACTGACCGACCAATACGGATCGTACCAACCGAAGTTCGCATACCGGCCCCAGTTGTTCCACCGGTGCCAGCCGTAGCCGGCGCCCAGATAGATGTTCACGTCGGAATAGGTTCCGGACCCGTAGTCGTCGTAATCGTCGGAGTACTCGTAGTTGTCGACCGTCTCGGTTTCTTCCACCGGGACGAGAATCTCCAGCAGCGCATCGACGACCTCATCGCCGCACCCTTCGGTGCGGAGCAATTCCCAATCGTCAGCGTCGAGCGGCTCATCAAGTCCGGTGGCATTGACAATCCGTGCCACCCGATCGGGGGAGAATCCCGCATTGCACAGTTGGAGGATATCCTGGGTCGACATGGCGGAGGCCGGGATAGCCGCCACCGCAACCAGCAATATCGCAATCAGAACGCGTCTCATGATCAACTCCTCACATATCCTTGTTCGGGCAGATTTCGCCATCCACTCAATACATTTTACGCCCGAAGAGGGCATTTCGCATCAGTATACAACAGCAAAACCGACGCCATGATCCGGAATTTGCCGTTGTTGTAAGACATTGTGGCACAAAGGCGAATTTGTGCCGTTAAACAAATTAGGGGGTGTCTGCACGGATTTTAGGCGTGACGCCGGAATCGTGTGGCGTATTATTGGGCAACCGGGGGCGATACGGCCCAAAAACCGCAAAATGCGACCTGATTGGAAGTCTATTCGCGAATATGATCCGCTGCTGATTCTCAGCGCGGTGCTGTTGACGGTGATCGGGATTGTGCTGATCTACTCCGCGCAGCACAACGCCCCCAATCCGGCTGATCGCGCCTATTGGAGCCGTCAGTTGCTCTGGTTCGGGGTGGCGCTCGTTGGGTTTCTGGTGGCGGTGAAGATTCCGCTGCGGTTCCACGAGGTGTTCGCCTACGTCTATCTGGCAATCATCGCTGCGGTGCTGATTGGGCTGGCGGTACTGGGTCAGACGGTGGGCGGACGGTGGGTGTCGTTGGGACCGGCCTACTTGCAGCCGTCGGAACTGGCCAAGCTGGCGGTCCTGTTTGCGCTCTCACGATACCTGGCCTACTTGAAGCAGCCGGTATTCGGTTTTCGTCCGCTGCTGACCGTTGCCGCATTGGTCGGCCCGGTGGCGTTGCTGGTGCTCAAACAGCCCGACCTGGGCACGGCGCTGGTGTTTTGTGCCATGACCTTGGTGCTGCTGTTCTGGGGTGGTGTTCCGCCGATTGCCCTGTTCTTTCTGGTCTCCCCGGTAATCAGTCTGATTCTGGCGTTTAATTGGATTGCCTGGGTGGCGTTTGCGGTGGTGCTGTTCGCGGCGTTGATCAAGGTGCGTCCGCGCCTGCTGGTTTCCGTGACCGTGTTCACCGTGAACCTCGCGTTCGGCGTGTTCACACCGATCCTGTGGAACAGCCTGCACGCGTATCAGCAGAATCGCATTCTGGTGTTTTTAAATCCGGGGGTAGATCCTCGAGGCGCCGGGTATCAGATCATTCAGTCGAAAGTGGCCATCGGATCGGGTGGATTCTGGGGAAAGGGATTCCTCGAAGGCACCCAGACCGGACTCCATTTCCTGCCGGCAAAGCATACCGACTTTGTGTTTTCGGTCCTGGGTGAGGAGTTTGGATTTGTCGGTGCCGTGATTGTCTTGGCGCTGTTCGGTGTGCTCCTGTGGCGGGCCATCATTGCCGGGTACGTTTCGCGCAACCGATTCGGACGGTTCCTGGCTGTCGGTGCAGCGGGAATTATCGGATTTCAGTTGCTGGTCAATGTGGGCATGACGGTGGGCTTGATGCCGGTAACGGGGATACCGTTGCCCTTCGTGTCATATGGCGGAACATCATTGGTTCTGTTCTGGTTTCTGATCGGATTGATTGTCAATGTGCGCCGAAACTGGCAGGAATACTGATCCGCGCGACGCGTCCGAACTCGTCGCGCTGATACAGTACGGACTCAGGAACGTCACGGAGTCAGCCGTAGCGATTCCGTTTCCACTGGTGTGTCCGGTGTGCGGCGGAACGCGGGAATCGGCCAATGCAATTGCGTGTCATGCGTGCCGCATCTCGCTGGGCACACTCCAGCAGGGACTCTGCCCGCACTGCCGCCGGTATCGTACGTTCAGCGATACGGTGTGTGATGAGTGCGGAACCGATCAGATCCCACGGTCCGTTGCGGTGGTCGCATTGCTCGATTCGGCGTGGCGGGACATCGTTCACGCGTTCAAGTACCGGGGTGATCAATCGCTGGCGCAACCGCTGGGGGCGCTGATGGCGGAGTCATTGCCCGGGGGACTCTCCGTCGATGCCGTGATTCCCGTGCCGACCGAAAAGCATAAGCAACGCGAACGCGGCTACGGACACGCGGAGTTGTTGGCCGAGACGATCGGGGGGCATTTTGACACTCCGGTCTACGAGGGGGCGCTTGAACGGACACGACGGACGAAAGATCAGACCCGGCTCAGTGGCGACCAACGCCGCGCGAATCTGCGTGGCGCCTTTCGTGTGTCGGCGAATTGTGATGTCAACACGCAGTCGATTCTCCTGGTCGACGACATCACGACAACAGGAGCGACATTGAGTGAGGCATCACGGGCGCTGAATGATGCAGGAGCAACGTCGATTCTGGCGGTGGTGTTGTGTTTGAACTTGGGGATTGTGTCGGATGGGGTGTAGTGATTGTCTGGTTGTAGCCGATGTGATGGGCTCGTAGGGGCGGGTTGAACACGCCCTCAACGCGAAAGCGTTGCTGGGAGTGGGGGTATTCAATACGCCCCTGGACCGTCGACCTCCAGAATCAGAAACATCTGAGACCGAGAAGGTATAATCGTGTCAACACACT
Organism: Candidatus Zixiibacteriota bacterium; assembly: GCA_014729565.1. Taxonomy (GTDB): domain Bacteria; phylum Zixibacteria; class MSB-5A5; order WJJR01; family WJJR01; genus WJJR01. Next base: position 4,367 of record WJJR01000363.1, read on the forward strand.
CGGCTGAAGCAAAGATCGCCTCGGACAAGCAACGCCAACGCCCATCCGCGCTGCAACGGCGAATCGACGAGTATCTCGATCATCTGACACTGTCAGCCGGTCGTTCGGCGAACACGCTGTTGAATTACCGTCGCGACTTGAATCGATACCGCGACCATTGTCTGAAGCAGTCGATCACCGATCCCGATCAGATCGATGCGCAGACGGTTGGTGAGTTCATCTCGGCGTTGAGTGCAAGTGGCTTGGCGCCGTCATCGGTGGCACGCTCGTTGTCGGCGGTGAAGAGTTTTCACAAGTATCTCGTGCAAACCGACATCGTGACCGTCAATCCCGCGCGTGCGGTGAAGACGCCGCGTCTGCCGCGCCGGCTGCCGAACGCGCTTTCGGTGAATCAAATGCAGGCGCTGTTGTCATCGGTCGGTGCCGATGATCCGCATGCCATCCGTAATCGCGCGATTCTGGGGCTGCTCTATGGCTGCGGATTGCGCGTTTCGGAGGCGGCCAATCTGCGGCTGGAGGAGATCGATTTTGATGACGGGTTCTTGCGCGTCCGTGGGAAGGGAAATCGCGAACGGCTGGTGCCGTTTGGCCGGCGCACTGCCGATGCGCTGAACCGGTACATCAACGGCCCGCGCCGGAAGCTGGAAGCGTCGTCGAACGACGATCACGTATTTCTGAGTCGTCGTGGTAAGGGGTTGTCGCGCATGGGTTTGTGGCTTGTGGTCAAGGCCGCTGCCAAGCGCGCCGGCATCACCAAACCGATCTCGCCGCACACCTTCCGGCATTCATTTGCGACCCATTTGTTGCAGGGTGGAGCCGACTTGCGCGCCGTGCAGGAAATGCTGGGACACCAATCAGTTGCTACCACACAAGTGTACACACATCTCGACCGGTCGCACCTCACCCGCGTGCATTCCGAATGCCATCCGCTGGAACGTCTTGCGGGACAAGACAGCCGCCGAAAATCGTCGTAATCTCAGGCAATCCGGATACCGAAAAGACGATTAGAGGGTGGATATATCGTGACCGGTGGGATTGGGCCCATCCGGCGGCACCATATCGGGTATGTGGGCATGATTTGCGCGTATTGGGATGGCGGCGACAGCTCGAAAATCAAGGGATTACGTGCAGCCTTCAACGGCTGTGATCCGCAAGTCATTCCCTTCGATTCGGTTGAGCAGTTGGCCACCACCGCCCGCCGCCGCATACTCGACATCGTTGTGATTCCGGCCACCGGCTTATCCGAACAAGAACTGGAGATCGCGCAACAGGCGAAGGCGATTCCGGCGCTGCTGGTGATTCCAGTGGTCATGTGGCACGATTGCCCGGATGAGCAGACGGTCCAGCGCATTGCCGAATCCGATATCGACGATCTGGTGTCGGGATGCACCGACAGTCCCGCCGCGCATGCGCGTTTGCGCGCCATCCTCCGGCGCAGCCAGCGCGACCTGGACGTCAACCCGTCCAGCCGCCTGCCGGGCCCGACCACGGTCGAGCGCATTCTGCACGCGAAGCTCGCGTCCAAAGAAGACTTCGCTCTCTGCTACGCCGATCTCGATGATTTTAAGGCATACAACGACTATTACGGTTACTTCTACGGCGACCGGGTGATCAAGATGACGTCGCGCATCGTGCGCGAGACGGTGTTTGAGTTTCAGCCCGACGGTTTCGTGGGGCACATCGGCGGTGATGATTTCGTGTTCATTGTCGATCCGAAGCGGGTGGAGAAACTCTGCGACACGATCATCAAACGGTTCGATGCCGAAATCGGTTTCTGTTATGATCCCCGCGACCGCCGCAACGGGTACATTATCTCACACAATCGCCGTCGCGTCGCTGAAACCTATCCGCTCATGGGTCTCTCCATCGCCATCGTCATCAACCGCGATGATACTTTCCAGCACGTCGGCGAACTCTCCCACATGGTCGCCGACTTGAAGAAGTACGCCAAGACACTGCCGGGATCGAATTACGTCGTGGAGCGGCGGAGTAAATACTAAACGCAGAATCCCTTGTTGAAAACAGATGGGGTGCCCCACCCTACGCGGTCATCGACGAAG
>WJJR01000364.1 GCA_014729565.1 Candidatus Zixiibacteriota bacterium
GCGCACGACAATGGCGTTGTTTGACGAGCCGCTCTCGACAAGCGTTTCCTCAAGACCATTGGCCATCATCAACACCGCAGCAAAGACAAACACGACCAGTCCCAGTCCGAGAACCGTCAGCGTGGTTGTCAGGCGACGTGTCAGCAGATTGCGGAGTGTATAGCCAAAGAGCAGCTTCATAACGGTCTATCCCACCCTCCGCAAACCGTCGACAATCGACACTCTCATCGCCCGCCAGACGGGGAAGACCGCGGCGAGAATACCGACCGCAATCGTCGCGAGGGCCGCCTGTGGATAGGTCATTGGATCGATCGGAAACGCCGGGAACCACTGCTGCAATGCCGCGCCCACGCCGTTGAGCAGCGGGATCATCAGAATCAGTCCAATGCCGCCGCCCAGACAGGCGATCAGGACCGATTCACCGGCAACCAACCCCATAATGTGACCGCCGCCGAAGCCGAGGGTTTTCAGCACGGCGTATTCGGAGATCCGCTCGCGCGCGGTCATGGCCATCGTGTTGGCGGCGACCAACAGGATAATACCGATGACCATGATGGAAATCACCTGCAGCGAGAAGACAATCGTGCCGGCCATTGCCACAAAACTCTGTTGAAACGCCGCTTCGGTTTCGGTCAGGGTCTCGTCGGCGGAGTTGTCAAAGAGCGCGTCGATCTCTTTGGAGATGCGCGCAGCTTTGGCGGGATCATCGATACGAATGACCCACCACCCGACTTGTCCGGCGCGCATCGGCGCCTCTTCAAGCATGCGTTGATCGACGTAATCCCAGTTGAACAGGAATTGCTGATCGTCGGTGGTCTCGTCGCGGCCCTCGTAGATGCCGCGAATGACGAAACCCCACTCCCCGGGATAAATCATGCCGGTGAGCGTGACCGCATCGCCGACCTCCCAGCCAAACCGTTCGGCCAATCCGGCACCAATGATTGCGGCATTGCGTTCGCGGTCGAACGTTTCCAGAACATCGGGCTCGACCAGAAACTCCGGATACAGATTGAAGTACTGCGATCCGGGCACGGCGAAATTCGCGAAGAAGTCCTTCGGATCTTTGAAGTAGCCGCCGAACCAGGTGCCGAACGTCACCTCCTCGACACCGGGAACCTGTTCGATCTTCTCTTTCTGAGCGATCGGTAATGTGAACGTGATCGAAATCCTGCTGCGGGTGATCAATCGGTCGGGCGCGGCCTGCGTGACACCGGCATGCCACGCCGCCACCACCGTACGCAACAGACCAAACGACATGATCGCGACGGCAATACCCAGAATGGTCAAAAACGTGCGCAACCGGTGGCGCATGGCGTTTTTGAATATGAGCTTGAAGACATACATCGCTTACGTCAGTTCGCCCTTATCAAGATGCCGTTGCACATGAGCGCGCTCGGCCGCACGGGGATCGTGCGTAACCATCACAATGGTCTTCTGCAACTGCTGGTTGAGTCCGTCAAGAAGATCGAGAATCTGTTCGGCCGATTGTTTGTCCAGATCGCCGGTTGGTTCATCGGCGACGAGAATAGTCGGGTCGGTGATCACCGCACGCGCAATCGCGACACGCTGTTCCTGCCCGCCGGAGAGCTGACGCGGATAGTGGTCCATGCGATCACCAAGGCCCACCAAGTCCAATGCGGTCTTGACCCGTTCCTCGCGTTCCTTCTTCGACAGTTTGGTGAGCAGCAGCGGCAATTCAACGTTGCCAAACGCCGTCAAGACGGGGAGCAGATTGTAGAACTGGAAGATGAAGCCGACATGACGTGACCGCCACTTGGCCATATCCGATTCGTTCAAACCGGAGAGGTCGGTGCGCGCGACGGTTACCGTGCCCTTGTCGGGACGGTCGATTCCGGCAATGAGATTCAACAGCGTGGTCTTCCCCGATCCGGAGGGGCCCATGAGTGCAACAAACTCCCCGTCCGGTACACTCAGGCTGAGATCATTGAGCACCGGGATCTCGACACGATCGCGGTGATACATCTTGCTCACGTTGTGCACTTCGACAACTGGATTAGACATGATGTTCTCGTGTGTGTTTAGAGTCCCAATTCGACTTCAGAACCATCGCTCAGGCCGTCGGCCGGATTGTTGACAACCACATCGCCTCGTGTCAGGCCACTGCGAATCTCAATGGCGCCGCCGTATCTCGCCCCGGTTTCGACCGCTGTTTGGTAGGCGCGTCCCTGACGCACCACAAACGCAACCTGCTCACCGTCGCGCTCGGTAATCGCCGACGATGGTATGCTCAGCACCGTGCGGCTGTCAATCATCTCAGAATCAGATTCTTGCGGCAGAAAACTGACCTTCGCGCTCATTTCGGGGAGCACCCGTTCATTGAGGCGGTCGAACGCGACTTTCACCATCACGGTCGCCTTGGTGCGGTCGGCGGTGGGGACGATCTTCTTCACGTAACCATCGTACGGGTTGGCCGGATACGCGTCGAGCGTGATCACACAGCGCTGGCCGCGTGTGATTTGTTCGATGTTCGATTCGGAAACATCGGCTTCGACTTCAAGTGAGCCCATATCGGCGAGAGTAACCACCGCGCCTTTCGATGCCGCCGATGACGCGAACGGCGCAACCACGTCGCCGACGTCGGCGTTCTTGGTGAGCACGGTGCCATCGAACGGTGCGCGGATGATCGTGTTTTCCACCTGCACGTTGGCGTACTGCACATCGGCCTTCGCGGACACCAGTCCCGCTTCGGCGGCCGCGACACTGGCGGAGGCCGAATGGTAACGCGCTTCGGCGTTGTCGAACTCGGCGTGTGAGATCAACTCTTGGTTCAGCAGGTCGGCGGCACGGTCGTACACGAGCTTGGCTTCCTTCTCGAGTGCTTTGGTGCGCGCCACTTCGGCTTCGGCAACGGACACTGTAGCACGTGCGGCTTCACGCGCGGCGGTGACATCATCGGCTTCGAGCTTGGCGATGATATCACCCTGATCGACCCAATCACCCTCTTCCACATTCAGCACTTCGAGCCGTCCGGTGCCCTTTGATGCGACTTCGGCTTTCCGTTGCGCGACGACATAACCGGTTGCGGTCAGAAGCGAACGTGCACTGGCCGGATTGAGATATTGGACGGTGGCTGTCTCGACCGGGATTGCGGAGCCGGTTGTTTGCAGACCGATCACAATCGCCAAACCAACAACCACCGCGGCCATGACAATCCAGATCCAGCCGCGGCGCGAACGTGGGGATCGCGACGACGATGGTGTCTCATCGCGATTGATCCGCAGCGCGGAGAGATCGGGTTTGGCCGGTCGGTCGGTCATCAGATTCCTCAGCCGATTTGTGGGTCCGGTGACGCGCTCGAATAATCGGTATTATACGGAGGATTGGCAATTCCATTGCGGGCAATTGGGAGAGACCGATGTCTGTGACGGAGGAATTAGGAGCCGGTTTCAAGGCGTGTTGAAAAAGTCGTGTCTTGTTTCCGGACCACGCTTCGCCACCAAACGAATGAATTGTAACCTCGCGTATGTCCGGCTCTTAGCCGGACCGGTGCGGCTAAGAGCCGCACCTACGCGACGATGATGCGGGTTTTTCAAGAGGCCCTTCAGCCGGGTGGTCGTGCTCCTCCCAAGCGCCGCGGGAAAACCGTGGAGACGGTTTAAGGGGAGGGATTTCCGCGTCTCATCCACCGCTCTGAAGAGCGGTGTTAGACGGCATGAAGCCCGCTGAAGCGGGCTCGAGGGGGCTATGGTGAGATGGCTCTCCCTGTGAACGATGATAACCACAATGGTCTGCACTATGTCGCGTTGTCATTTGATTCACGCTGCCGTTGAAACTCCTGCTCCTGTTGTTCCTCTCGGGCCTCGTGTTCCTTTTGATCACTGACCGCTTCATCATGTTCGGCTTCGCCGGATTGGTCGGCCCGGCGTTTGTCGATACTGCGCAAGGTCTTTTCGCGTCCGTAGAGGATGGCCGTGTCATCCGGATAGATTTTCGTGTCTCCGGTCGGTGCGCCTACATAGCTGCCATCGCTGCGATAGATTCCGAGGATCGTCACACCTTCCTCATTGAGTCGACACTCGGACAGCGGCTTACCGGCCAGCCAATCGCCTTCCTCAATGTGCAACTCTTTGACCGAGTAATCTCCCGAGAGTTTCAGGAGTCCGACATAGTCGCGCACGTCGAGATCGGTCCAGCGGTGGAGCGCCCAGGCGATGATGTGCCGCAAACCACGTTCAACGAACTTGCTTTTCGCCAGGATCCAGAGGACGACGACTCCGGCGACGAGCCAAATCAGCCGGTACACACGCGTCATCTCACCCTCGCCACCGGCGAATGACAGGATCAGGGAAATGATGATGCTCAAGAAGCCGGCGCTGCGTGCGACCATCAGCAGCATGATGATGCGACGGCGAACCGGATGATCAACGACCGTCTCGGCTTCGGCGGTGGTGAAACCGGTTCCGGTGAATGCGGACCGAGCCTGGAATTTCGCTGCCTCCCAGGACAGTCCCGTGTGCGCCAAAGCGGTGGTCGCCAAACGAGTGATGAACAGGGATAGTCCCAGTACGGTCAGTGCTGCGATGATGCCGATAATTCCGACCATCGAATTCCTCTCGCTGCGGTGGTCCGGTTCATCATACAACAGATATGCGATCGGTGCCAGTGTGGAGGAGCGGAACGCGCAGGCGGCCGGCTGCTGCCGGGGGTGCGACTTATCCCCGGGGAAACCGTTGAAACGGTCTTGGGAGATGATTTGGTATGA